>CAVGTL010000020.1:0-25314 GCA_963632005.1 Succinivibrio sp. | reverse complement strand
GTGAAGGCGGCAGAACAGTAGGTTCAGGCGTAGTAACTGAGATCATCGAGTAATTTAAACTCTTGATAACTACAAATAAATAATACCGGTATATAAAAGAGACTGCTTTGTGCAGTCTCTTTTTGCATTTAAAGCTTTTATATTCGGCTTAAGAATGGGTGAGGGTAGATAGTTTCACAAGTGTGCTGTTGACGTCGCAGCAAGCACAGGCATCAGGCACAGAGGAGACAGCATGTTACATACCATGAGGCTTTAAGCATTCAAAAAAGCCTTGAATTACAATGAGTTCAAGCTTTTAAAGCGTGAGTATTATGTATACACGATAGTAAAAATGATAAAAGAAACACCCGGCAAAGTGTACAATAATCAAATCCTTAAAGGCTTGAAATAAGGCAATTTGCTCAACGAAAAAAAGTGAAAAAACGTAAAAAAAATTGAAAATAATGCTTGCATTATATAATCGTGTATAGTATACTAAATGAGCGTGTTCTGGGACGGCTATGTCCATGAAATGGACACGGCTATCGCAGAAAACATTGGAAATTCAACGTTTCTAATAGATAAACGCATTGCGATGAAGCAGGAAGTTACTGCGCTATCAGAGAATTTCTGCTGAGAAATGTCCGCTCGGGAAGCGGGCGCGGGAATCCGGATTTTATTTTCGTGAGTGAAAAATCACGAAACACCCGGACGAGTGTAAAAGACGAAATCCCTCGCACAGAAATAGCGAAAACGTGCGAAAATCAAGGAGGTAAAGACTAATGAGCAGTCAGAAAATCAGAATCAAGTTAAAGGCTTATGATCACAAAGCATTAGATCAGAGCGCAGCAAAGATCGTTGAGACAGCTAAGAAGACAGGCGCTGAAGTTTCAGGCCCTATTCCACTGCCAACAGAAAAGGAAGTAATCACTATCTTAAGAGCTGTACACAAGTACAAGGATTCAAGAGAACAGTTCGAACAGAGAACTCACAAGAGACTCGTTGACATTCTCAATCCTGCTCCAAAGACTGTAGATGCTCTCATGAAGCTCGATATGCCAGCAGGCGTAGATATCGAAATCAAGTTATAAGACAGTTACTAAGATCAATATAGATTTTTCGAAAGGGTACGTCAGTTTACCGCAAGGTAAATGATGGCGCACTTACGCAAGGATTTCGAAAGGATATATCCGAACGGTCCTGACGAAAGCCCGCTGCCGGGAAATCTCCGCTTAGTATGATCGTCAAGTGCGATCCGCTGTAAGAGAAACAAGGAGGATTCAAGAATGAACACAATCTTAGGAAAAAAAGTCGGAATGACTCAGATTTTTTCCGAAACAGGCGAAGCGATCCCTGTAACAGTAATTGAAGCTGGTCCTGTAGCCGTAACTCAGGTAAAGACTACAGAAACAGACGGATATGAAGCTATACAGATCGGTTACGTTGATGAAAAGGCTCACAGAGTCACAAAGCCTATGAAGGGTCACTTCGAAAAGGCTGGCGTTGCTGCTAAGAAGCACCTCGCTGAAGTAAGAGTTGAAAACGCTTCTGAATATTCACTCAACCAGGAATTCACAGTTGAGATATTCGAAGCAGGCAAGAAGCTTGACATCACTGGTACTTCAAAAGGTAAGGGTACTCAGGGTAACATCAAGAGACACGGACACCACAGAGGTCCTATGGGTCACGGTTCAAAGCACAAGAGACTTGCCGGCGGTCTGGCTGCAGGTACTTATCCTTCAAGAGTATTCAAGGGTAACGATGGTCCTGGTAGAATGGGTCGCGAAACTGTTACAGTACAGAACATCGAACTCGTAAAGGTAATTCCGGAAAGAAACGTACTTCTCGTTAAGGGATCTGTTCCGGGCAATAAGGGCGGAATTCTCAGAATCCGTTATGCCGTTAAAGGTCAGGAATAATAAGATTTTCGGAAGGAGGATTTGACAATGGCTAAAGTAACCATGCTTAACATGGCAGGCGAAGCAGTCGGCGATATCGAACTGAACGATTCAGTATTCGGCATCGAAGTAAATGAATTCGCAGTGCATGAAGTAATAAAGAACTATCTCGCTAATCAGAGACAGGGCACTCAGTCAGCAAAGACTAGAGGCGAAGTAAGAGGAGGCGGCAGAAAGCCGTTCAGACAGAAGGGTACTGGTAGAGGCAGACAGGGAAGCCTTACTTCTCCAAGCCACATTGGCGGCGGCGTAGTATTCGCACCAAAGCCAAGAGACTACAGCTACTCAGTTCCAAAGAAGGTAAAGAGACTTGCTATCAAGTCTGTTCTCACTTCTAAGGTTCAGGAAAATGAAATAATCGTTCTCGATTCACTTTCATTTGAAGCTCCAAAGACAAAGGACATGGTAAATGTTCTTAAGAATATAAAGGCTGCAAAGAAGGCTATCATCGTTATGGATGAAAAGGACGAAAACGTTATCAAGTCTGCAGCAAACATTCCTGGAGTTAAGACAACTCTCGTAAGCACAATGAACACATATGAGGTTCTCAACGCTACAAGCTTTATCGTAACAAAGGAAGCTGTTAAGAAGATCGAGGAGGTGTACGCATAATGAAAACTCCTTATGACGTAATATTAAAGCCTGTTATCACAGAAAAAAGTATGGATGATGCACAGGAAAGAAAGTACACATTCAAGGTTGCAACTGATGCTAACAAGACTGAAGTAAAGATCGCTCTCGAAGAGATCTTCGGTATTGAAATCGCAAAGGTCAACATCATGAATTGCAAAGGCAAGTTAAAGAGAATGGGAAGAAATGTCGGCAGAACTCCTGATTCCAAGAAAGCGATAGTAACGCTTAAGGAAAGCAGCAAGGAAATCGAATTCTTCCAGGGATTATAATAAGGAGGTTGACGACAGATGGCTATTAAGAAGTATAAACCAAATACTCCGGGTCAGAGAGGCATGACTGTTTCAGCATTTGATGAAATCACAAAGTCTGCTCCGGAAAAGTCACTGACAGTTACTCTTAAAAAGAATGCTGGTAGAAACCAGAGAGGTAAGATCACTGTAAGACACAGAGGCGGCGGCTACAGACCAAAGTACAGAATCATTGATTTCAAGAGAATCAAGGACAATGTACCTGGTAAGGTTGCAGCTATAGAATATGACCCTAACAGAAGCGCAAACATTGCACTTATTTTCTACGCTGACGGTGAAAAGAAGTACATCATCGCTCCTAACAAATTAAATGTAGGCGATGTGATCGTTTCAGGTCCGGAAGCTGATATCAAGGTTGGTAACGCACTTCCGCTCGCAAACATTCCAGTTGGTACTATTATTCATAATATCGAACTTCAGCCAGGCGGCGGCGGTCAGCTCGTAAGATCTGCAGGTAACGGCGCTCAGCTGATGGCTAAGGAAGGCAAGTATGCTCAGGTAAGACTGCCGTCAGGCGAAGTTAGAAAGATCCGCATCGAATGCAGAGCTACTATCGGTGAAGTAGGTAATCTCGACCACGAAAACATCAAGATCGGTAAAGCCGGTAAGAAGAGACATATGGGTATCAGACCTACAGTAAGAGGTTCTGTAATGAACCCTAACGACCATCCACACGGTGGTGGTGAAGGTAGAGCACCTATCGGACGTAAGGGACCTGTTACTCCTTGGGGTAAGCCTGCTCTTGGTCTTAAGACTAGAAAGAAGAAGAAGGCTTCAGACAAGTTCATCGTTAAGAGACGTAACGAAAAGTAATCACAGGGAGGTAATTATAAATGAGCAGATCACTTAAAAAGGGACCTTTCGTCAATAAGAAGCTCCTTGAGAGAATCGAAGCTCTCAACGCAGCAAATGAGAAGAAGGTATTAAAGACATGGTCAAGACCGTCAACAATTTTCCCACAGATGGTTGGTCACACAATCGCTGTTCATGACGGAAGAAAGCATGTTCCTGTATATATTACAGAAGATATGGTAGGACACCGCCTCGGAGAATTCGCGCCGACAAGAACGTACAGAGGTCACGCGGATAAGGAAAAAGGTTCCAAGAGAGGCTAACTGATATTTAACGAAGGGAGGGCTTATAGATGGAAGCTAAAGCCGTTGCAAAGTATGTAAAGATGTCTCCGAGCAAGTTAAAGCCGGTATGCGACCTTGTAAGAGGAAAGAACTTAAACGAGGCACTGACAATATTAAAGTTTACACCAGGCAAGGGATCTCAGATCGTAGAAAAGGTTGTTCAGTCTGCTGCTGCTAATGCAGAAAACAATCATGAAATGAACCCGGATGCTTTATATGTTGCAGAAATTTCTGCAAACAAGGGACCAACAATGAAGAGATTCATGCCGGGTTCACAGGGTAGAGCATCTATTATCCTTAAAAGAACAAGCCATGTAGGTGTTACATTAAAAGAAAGATAAAATCTGAACAGGAGGTTTTTTATGGGTCAGAAAGTAAGTCCACATGGTTTAAGAGTGGGCGTTATACAGGACTGGGATTCCAAATGGTACGCAGATAAGAATAATTTTGCAGATTACCTTATAGAAGATAAGAAGATCAGAGAATTCGTAAAGAAGAAGTACTATATGGCTGGTATCTCTAAGATTTTAATCGACAGAGCTGCTAACAACCAGATCAAGCTTACAATTCTCACTGACAAGCCAGGTATGATCATCGGTAAGTCAGGCGCTGGAATCGAAGAACTCAAGAAGGACAGCGAAAAGCTTACAAAGAAGAAGGTAAGCATCAACATCGTTGAAGTAAGAAGATCAGAATTAGATGCTCAGCTTACAGCTGAAAGCATTGCTCAGGCACTCGAAAGAAGAGTTGCTTTCAGAAGAGCTATGAAGCAGGCTATCGGCAGAACAATGAAAGCCGGCAGCAAGGGTATAAAGGTTGTATTATCAGGAAGACTTGGCGGTGCTGAAATCGCAAGAAGCGAAAAGTACAGCGAAGGTAACGTTCCTCTGCACACTATCAGAGCAAACATCGACTACGGTTTTGCTGAAGCAGATACAACTTATGGTAAGATCGGCGTTAAGGTATGGATCAATAAGGGCGAAGTTCTCACTAAGGAACTCGTAAGCCCAATTCCTGAAGAAACTTCAAAGCCAGAAAGACGCGGCAACAGAAGAAGACAGGACGGCGACAGACCAAGAGGCGACAGAAACCGCAGAGACAGAAGAGACAGAAGAAACGACTCTGAAGAAAAGGCAGCAAAGCCAATTCAGAGAAGAAAGCTCATAAAGAAGGAAGAACCGGTTGCACCACAGGTTGAAGAAGCTCAGGCAGAAGCACCTGTAGAAGAGGCTCCGGCTACAGAAGAATAGAATTGTAGTGACAGGAAGGAGGAAGTCCTATGTTAATGCCAAAGAGAGTTAAACACCGCAGACTGCACAGAGGCAGAATGAAGGGTGTTGCTACTAAGGGTAATACTGTAACATATGGTTCATATGGACTTGTTGCACAGGAATGCGGATGGATCACTTCTAATCAGATAGAAGCTGCCAGAATCGCAATGACAAGATATATCAAAAGAGGCGGTAAGGTTTATATCAAAATCTTCCCACATAAGTCAGTAACTAAGAAGCCTGCTGAAGTTCGAATGGGTTCAGGTAAAGGTTCTCCAGAGTACTGGGTAGCAGTAGTAAAGCCAGGCAGAGTTATGTTTGAGCTTGACGGAGTTCCTGAAGATAAGGCAAGAGAAGCTATGCGTCTCGCATCACACAAGCTTCCGATCAAGTGCAAGTTTGTAGTTAAGGAGACAGTAACAGAGGGCGGTGAAGCGTAATGAAAATTGAAACAATCAGAGAAATGACACCGGCTGAGCTTAGCAGCGAACTTTTAAAGCTTAAGAACGAATTATTCAACCTCAGATTCCAGCACGTTACAGGTCAGCTTGAAAATCCTGTAAAGATGAGAGAGGTTAAGAAAGATATAGCTAGAGTAAAGACTGTAATTAAAGAAAAAGAGCTTGAGGCTCAGGCATAGTCGAAAGGAGGATACAGCATGTCAGAAAGAAACAGCAGAAAGACAAAAGTTGGCGTTGTTGTCAGCAATAAGATGGATAAGACTATCACTGTATCAGTAGAGGACTTTGTTAGACATACTCTTTACGGAAAGGAAGTTAAGAGATCTAAGAAGTTCAAGGCTCACGACGAAGAAAATGTCTGCAGCATTGGTGATACAGTTAAGATTATGGAAACAAGACCTCTCAGCAAAGATAAGAGATGGAGACTTGTTGAAATCGTAGAAAAAGTTAAGTAATTACAATTAGCTGAAAGGAGGCACCGATATGATACAGACAGAAAGCAGGCTCAGATCAGCCGACAATTCTGGTGCTAAAGAATTATTATGTATTCGTGTTCTCGGTGGTACAGGCCACAAGGTAGCGAATATTGGAGATATAATCGTTTGTGCCGTTAAAGATGCAACACCAGGTGGCGTTGTTAAGAAGGGTGACGTTGTAAAGGCTGTCATCGTTCGTTCTAAGAGCGGCGTTAGAAGACCGGATGGAAGTTACGTTAAGTTCGACCAGAACGCAGCGGTTGTCGTAAAAGACGACAAGACTCCAGTAGGTACACGTATTTTCGGACCTGTTGCCAGAGAATTAAGAGATGCTGGCTTCATGAAGATCGTGTCCCTCGCACCGGAAGTACTCTAATCGAGGAGGTGTAAGGATGAATATCAAGAAGGATGATACAGTCATCGTTATCAGTGGTAAAGATAAAGGCAAGAAGGGCAAAGTCCTCAAGGCTATGCCTAAGGAGAACAAGGTAATCGTTGAAGGCGTTAACATGCAGACTAAGCATGCCAAGGCAACGAGAACAACTCCTGCTGAAATCAAGCATCAGGAAGGTCCAATCGATGTTTCAAACGTTATGTTCTGGGACAGCAAGGCTAAGGCAGCTACAAGAATTGGATACGTTGTTGAAGACGGCAAGAAGTTCAGGATCTCCAAGAAAACTGGAAATAAGATCGACTAATTGATAAGAAACCGGAAAGGAGGTACAGATCTTGGCAAATAGACTTAAAGAGTATTATGATAATACTGTATTTAACGGATTAAAAGATAAATTTGAATATAAGAATGTAATGGAAGTTCCAAAGCTCGAGAAGATCACTATCAACATGGGACTTGGTGATATCAAGGACAACCAGAAGATGCTCGAAACAGCAGTTCAGGAACTCGGAATCATTACTGGTCAGAAGCCTGTTATGACTAAGGCTAAGAAGTCAATCGCAAACTTCAAGCTCAGAGCAGGTATGCCTATCGGCGCAAAGGTAACTCTCAGAGGAGAGAACATGTACACTTTCGCTGATAAGTTCTTCAACATCGCTTTACCTCGTGTAAGAGACTTTAAGGGTGTAAGCAAGAATTCCTTTGACGGCAGAGGCAACTATACTATGGGTATAAAGGAACAGCTTATTTTCCCTGAAATCGAGTACGATAAGATCGATAAAATCAAGGGTATGGACATCACGTTCACTACAACGGCAAAGACAGACGAGGAAGCTTATGCTCTTCTCGAAATGTTAGGCATGCCATTCGAAAAGTAATTAGGAGGGAAATATGGCAAAGACATCTCTCAAAGTTAAACAGCAGAGAAAACCGAAGTATTCGACTCGTGCATATACAAGATGCAAGGTTTGCGGAAGACCACATTCAGTTCTCAGAAAGTACGGCATCTGCCGTATCTGCTTCAGAGAAATGGCGTACAAGGGAGAAATTCCTGGTGTAAGAAAGGCAAGCTGGTAAGCCGAACAACTTAGGAAAGGAGGAATTCTACAATGACAATGACTGATCCTATAGCAGATATGCTTACAAGAATCAGAAATGCCAACACTGTAGGTCACGAAACAGTTGAGGTTCCTGCATCAAACATGAAGAAAGCAATCGCAGGAATCCTTAAAGAAGAGGGCTACATTAAGGATTTTGAAGTAATCGAAGATGACAAGCAGGGCATCATCAAGATAACAATGAAGTACGGCGCAAATAAAGAGCGCGTTATTAGTGGATTAAAGAAGATCTCAAAGCCTGGTCTTAAGGTTTACGCTAAGAAGGACGAAGTTCCTAAGGTACTCGGAGGTTTAGGTATCGCAATCGTATCTACATCTCACGGTATTATTAGCGACAAGAAAGCAAGACAGTTAGGCGTAGGCGGCGAAGTAATCTGTTACGTTTGGTAGGGAGGAATTAAAATGTCAAGAATAGGTAAGAAGCCTGTAGCAATCCCAGCCGGCGTAGAAGTAAAGATGGAAAACGGAATCATCACTGTTAAGGGTCCTAAGGGCGAACTTACACAGCCGGTTGATGAAAAGTTAGTAAGCGTTAAGGTAGAAGACGGTAACGTAATTGTTGAAAGAGATGACGATGTAAAGGAAAAGAGATCAGCTCACGGCCTTTACAGAACACTCATCCACAACATGGTTAGCGGCGTAACTGAAGGCTTCGAGAAGAAACTCGAACTCGTTGGCGTAGGTTACAGAGTAGAAAAGAAGGGTGATACACTCGTTCTTAACTTAGGTTATTCACATCCAATCGAAATGAAAGACCCTGAGGGCATCACTACTGAAGCTCCTTCTCAGACTGAAATCATTATCAAGGGTATTGATAAAGAACAGGTTGGCAACTATGCAGCTGTTATCAGAAAGCACAGACCACCTGAACCTTACAAGGGTAAGGGTATCAAGTACGCTGGTGAAGTGATCATCAGAAAAGAAGGTAAGTCAGGCGCTAAGTAGAAAGGAGTGATTTAAATGGCAAAAGCAACTAAGAATGAAAAACGTCTGGCAAGACATGCCAGAGTAAGAAAGCATATTTCCGGAACTCCTGAAAGACCAAGACTTTGCGTATTTAAGAGCTCAAAGAACATCTATGCTCAGGTTATAGATGATACTACAGGCACAACTATTGTTTCTGCTTCAACTCTTGATAAGGACATCGAAGTTGAAAACGGCGGTAACAAGGCTGCTGCAAAGGTTGTTGGTGAAAGCGTTGCAAAGAAGGCACTCGAAAAGGGAATCTCTGAGGTTGCCTTTGACAGAGGCGGATTCCTCTTCCACGGAAGAGTTAAGGAATTAGCTGACGGTGCTCGTGAAGCAGGATTAAAATTCTAACAGGAGGAGTAAACTATGCGACAGAATTCTATCGATGCATCAAAGCTCGAGATGAAGGAAACTATCGTAAACATCAGACGTGTTGCTAAGACCGTTAAGGGCGGACGTAACATGAGATTCAGCGTTACGATGGTTGTTGGCGACGGCGCTGGCCACGTAGGCATCGGTCTTGGCAAGGCTGCTGAGATCCCTGAAGCTGTACGTAAGGCTACAGAAGACGCAAAGAAAAAGATGGTAGAAGTTCCAATCGTTGGAACAACTATTCCACATAAAGAAACTGGTATTTTCGGCGCAGGTAAGGTTCTCGTAATGCCTGCAGCTCCTGGTACTGGTGTTATCGCCGGCGGTTCAGTACGTATGGTACTCGAACACGCAGGTATCAAGGACGTAAGAGCAAAGTCAATTGGTTCAAACAACTCAGTAAACATGGCTTTAGCTACTATCGAAGCTCTCTCAAGCCTCAAGACTGTAGAACAGGTTGCGAGACTCAGAGGCAAGACTAAGGAAGAAATTCTCGGATAAGGAGGGAACAGAAATGGCTGGTAAGCTCAAGGTTACATTAGCTAAAAGCACTATCGGTTCCTCTCCAAAGCAGAGGAAGGTAGTAGAAGCATTAGGACTCAGAAAGACAAATAGAAGTGTAGAACTTCCTGATAATCCTCAGATGCGTGGTGCAATCGAAAAGGTTAAGCACCTTTTAAAAGTAGAAGAAATTTAATAAAAAGGATTGGAGGTGTCAAACATGAAACTGCATGAACTCAGCAAGCCAATCGGTTCTACTAAGAACCCTAAGCGTAAGGGTAGAGGTACTGCTACTGGTCAGGGTAAGACTGCCGGTAGAGGTATGAACGGCCAGAATTCAAGAAGCGGTGGTGGCGTAAGACTCGGATTCGAAGGTGGTCAGATGCCATTATACAGAAGAATCCCTAAGAGAGGATTTAAGAACGTATTCAAGAAAGAATGGTCTATCATGAACGTTTCTGACCTGAACTCATATGAAGAAGGTACTGTAATCACTCCGGAACTGCTCAAGGCAGACGGTAAGGTGAAGCAGGTAACTGCAGGTGTCAAGATCCTCGGTAACGGTGAACTTGAAAAGAAACTTACAGTTCAGGCTAACAAATTCAGCAAAGCTGCAATTGAAAAGATCGAAGCTGCCGGTGGAAAGGCAGAGGTGATCTAATGAATACTCTGAAGTCGCTCGGACAGGCGCTCAAGGTGCCTGAAATAAGAAAGAAGATAATTTTTACAGTTCTGATGCTTATCGTATTCAGACTGGGATGCTGCATTCCTGTTCCGGGAATAGATAGAAATGTTCTCAGTGATTATTTCAGCAGCGCATCTGGATTATTTGGTCTTTTCGACATGTTTTCCGGCGGATCATTCAGTAATTTCACGATCTTCGCGCTGAGTATAACGCCTTACGTTACAGCGTCAATCATACTTCAGTTACTCACTGTCGCAATACCTGCTCTTGAAGCTCTTTCAAAGGAAGGTACTGAAGGCAGAAAGAAAATAGCGCAGTACACAAGATATCTTACTGTAGTACTTGCGTTTGTCCAGTCAATCGGACTTACATTTGGTCTGTTTAGAAGCGCTGTCATCGACAACAGCTTCTTCAGCCTTATGGTAATTGTACTTACACTTACCGCAGGAACAGCATTCCTGATGTGGCTCGGTGAACAGATCAATGAATACGGTATCGGAAACGGTATCTCACTTATCATCATGGCCGGTATCGTTGCAAGAATGCCGAGCGCTATCCACCAGACATTCACTAAGATGCAGACTGGTGAGGTATCAGTGGTAAGTGTAATAATATTCCTTGTATTCGCTATCGCGGTTATCGTTGGTATAATCGAAGTACAGCAGGGTACAAGAAAGATCCCTGTTCAGTATGCCAAGAGAGTTGTAGGCAGAAAGATGTACGGCGGACAGAATACTCACATTCCTATGAAGGTTAATCAGGCGGGCGTAATTCCTGTAATCTTCTCGCTGTCTATCATTCAGTTCCCACTGACTATCTCATACTTTACAGATCCAAATTCAGGATTTACACAGTTTGTTCAGAAGTACCTGTCTTCAACTGGTACACCGGGCGTATGGATCTATTCTGTACTGAATATAATCCTCATTATGTTCTTCACTTATTTCTATACTGCAATTACTTTCAATCCTATGGAAGTTGCAGATAACATGAAGGCAAACGGCGGATTTATCCCTGGTATCAGACCTGGCAGACCTACTGTTGAATATCTGAGCAAGGTAATGACAAGAATCACTTTTGCGGGAGCTGTATTCCTTGCAGTTATCGCAACACTCCCTGCTATTATAAGCAACTTCACTTCGCTGGATATTCACTTCGGCGGAACATCACTGCTCATCGCTGTCGGCGTTGCGCTTGATACAATGAAGCAGCTTGAATCTCAGCTGATGATGAGAAACTACCAGGGATTCCTTAAATAAAGGAGGCAGACTTATGTTAAATATCGTATTACTCGGCCCTCCGGGAGCCGGCAAGGGCACTCAGGCTGAACTTATAGTTAAAAAGTACGGTATCCCACAGATATCGACCGGTGATATCTTCAGAGCCAATATTAAAAACGGCACTGAGCTTGGTAAGAAAGCTAAGGAGTACATGGATAAGGGCGAGCTCGTACCTGATGAACTCGTTGTTGACCTTGTAAAGGACAGACTTGAGCAGGATGACTGCAAGGACGGTTTCATGCTCGACGGCTTCCCAAGAACAGTATTCCAGGCAGAAGAGCTTACTAAGATAATGGAAGCAAAGAGCCTTTCTATAAACTACGTTCTTAATATCGACGTAGCTCCTGAAAAGCTCATCGATAGAATTGCCGGAAGAAGAGTCTGCAAATCATGCGGAGCCACTTTCAATGTAAATACAAAGCCAACTGCTAAGGAAGGCGTTTGTGATGCATGCGGAGGCGAAGTATATCAGAGAGCAGATGATAACAGAGAAACTGTTGAAAACAGGATCAATGTTTATTTTGCTCAGACTGCTCCACTTATTGAATATTATGAAAAAGCAGGCGTACTTGCCACTGTAAACGGTGACCAGGCAATGGACAATGTATTTTCAGATATTACAAAAGTATTAGGAGAATAAAGAATGATCATCATTAAATCCGAACCGGAAATTGAAATGATGAAAGTTCCTGCGAAACTCACGGCAGAGATCATGAGAGATCTTGAAGGCTTCATAAAACCCGGTATTTCAACTCACGATATTGATAAATTCGTTGAGCAGAGAATACTTAAGGGCGGCATGAAGCCTGCCTTTAAGGGTTACGGTGATTTCCCTGCCAGTGCGTGTGTTTCCCCAAACGAGGTCGTAGTACACGGCATTCCGTCTAAGAGGATCATTCTGCAGGAAGGTGACATCGTAAGCGTTGACGCAGGAGCTATATATAAGGGATGGTACAGTGATATGGCAAGAACATATCCTGTAGGAAAAATTTCAGAAGACGCTGAAAGACTTATAAGAGTAACACGCGAAAGCTTCTTTGAAGGACTGAAATACTGCAGACCGGGCAACTATCTTTCTGATATATCGCATGCGATACAGGAAAGAGCAGAGGCTGACGGTTTTGGAGTTATCAGAGATTACGTAGGTCACGGTGTGGGTCAGAACTTACATGAGCAGCCGGAAGTTCCGAATTACGGAAGACCTGGAAGAGGCCCTAAGCTTAAGAAGGGAATGGTAATTGCCATTGAGCCTATGATAAGTATGGGTACTTACGAGGTAGAAGTGCTGGACGATGAATGGACGGCCGTAACAACTGACGGCAAATATGCTGCTCACTACGAGAACACAGTAGTAATAACAGACGGTGAACCGGAAGTTATTACTTTACTCGAGGAGTAATAACTGATTATGAAGGGTATACAGAATCCGCTTGTACCCGGTCAGATCGTAAAATCGAAGTCCGGGCGTGACAAAGGTGATGTGTTCTTTGTTGTGGAAGTTATTGATGATGATTATGTTCTGATCGCTGACGGCGACAGAAGAAAGTCAGAAAACCCAAAAAAGAAAAAAGTCAAACATCTGCAGCCATATAACAGGATCAATGACAATGTCGCTGAAAAGCTGGCTCAGGGATTAAGACTGGAAAATATAGAGCTGCAAAGAGAATTAGAAAAGTCAGGAGTTATAGTACTGACTGTTACTAATTAAAGGAGATGGAAACTTATGTCTAAAAAAGATGTGATCGAAGTTTTCGGTACTGTATTAGAAGCCCAGCCTAATGCAATGTTCAAGGTCAAGCTGGAAAATGGCTTTGAAGTGCTTGCTCACATTTCAGGAAAGATCCGTATGAATTTCATAAGGATACTTCCGGGAGACAGAGTCAAGGTTGAATTATCACCGTACGATCTTACAAGAGGTCGTATAACATGGCGTGATAAATAGGCAAAGGAGGACAGAAAATGAAGGTAAGAGCTTCAGTTAAACCTATTTGCGAAAAGTGCAAGGTCATTAAGAGACACGGCAAGGTTATGGTAATCTGCCAGAACCCAAAGCATAAGCAGACTCAGGGTTAATTAAAATTATTTTATAAAAATATCAAAAAAAGATAGACAAACACGTATAAATAATGGTAAAATTATCTGTTGAATTTTTTCGGAAGATATTTTACCCGGAAATTCGTGACCTCGGGTCACATAATTTTAAAGTTACAACTATCAGTAATTAATACTGAAAAAGCAGAAAGAGAGGTGTACGCGAATGGCTCGTATAGCCGGTGTCGATTTACCAAACGACAAGAGAGTTGAAATCGGACTCACTTATATTTATGGCATAGGAAGACCAACAGCGAATGATATCTTATCTAAAGCAGGTATTAATCCAGATACCAGAGTAAAAGACTTAACAGAAGAAGAAGTAGGTAAGATAAGAAAGATTATTGAGAATGATTACGCAGTTGAGGGTGACCTCAGAAGAGAAATCTCTCTCAATATCAAACGACTGATGGAAATCGGATGCTACAGAGGCATTAGACATAGAAGAGGTCTCCCTGTCAGAGGACAGAAGACTAAGACAAATGCAAGAACTAGAAAAGGTCCTAAGAAGACTGTAAGCAGAAAGAAAAAGTAAAGGAGGTAGAGAATAATGGCTAAGCCGATAAAGAAAACGGTCAGAAAAAAGAAAAGAGAACGTAAAAATATTGAACGCGGTCAGGCTCATATCCAGGCTACCTTCAACAACACTATCGTAACTCTTACAGATATGAATGGTAACACATTATCATGGTCAAGTGCTGGTTCACTTAACTTTAAGGGATCTAGAAAGTCAACTCCATTTGCTGCACAGAGCGCTGCAGAAGTTGCTGCTAAGGGCGCTATGGAACACGGACTTAAGACTGTAGAAGTTTATGTAAAGGGTCCAGGTTCAGGCAGAGAAGCTGCTATCAGAGCTCTCCAGACAGCAGGTCTTGAAATTACAATGATCAAGGATATTACACCAATTCCTCACAATGGCTGCAGACCGCCAAAGAGAAGAAGAGTGTAATAACAGGATATTTCAGGAAAAGGAGGAATAATAAAGCATGGCTAAGAATAAACAGCCGGTTCTTAAGAGAGCAAGAACTCTCGGCATAGAACCAGGATTTATGGGCATTGACAAGCAGTCTAAGAGAAACCCTAACCAGAGCAGAAGAAAGAAGAGCGAATACGCTACTCAGTTAAATGAAAAGCAGAAGGTTAAGTTTGTTTACGGACTCCTTGAAAAGCAGTTCAGAAATACATTCGAGAAGGCTCAGAAGAGACCAGGAAGCGCTGGTACTAACCTTCTCATTATGCTCGAAAGAAGATTCGACAATGTAGTTTACAGAATGGGCTTCGCAGCTACAAGAAGAGAAGCAAGACAGCTCGTTTCTCACGGTCACTTCACTGTAAACGGTAAGAAGGCTAATATCCCTTCAATGGAACTTAACGAAGGCGACGTTATCGCAGTTAAGGAAAAGAGCAAGAGCTCTCCAAAGTTCAAGCAGATCAGAGATATGATCATCACTACTCCAAAGTGGGTTACAATTGATGTTGAGAAGTTAGAAGGCAAGATCATTGCACTCCCTACAAGAGAAGATATTGATGTACCTATCGCTGAACACAACATCGTCGAATTATACTCTAAGTAGTATAGTTGGAATAGCGCTCGTCATATAACAGGTTACATTTTGAGGGTTATAAGGGAGGCATTCGAGTGATAGAAATCGAAAAACCAACAATAGAATGTATCTTCGATGATACAGATAAGAACTATGGAAAGTTTGTTGTTGAACCTCTTGAAAGAGGTTACGGCACAACGCTGGGAAACAGCCTTAGAAGAATACTTCTTTCGTCACTTCCCGGCGCAGCAGTAACATCAGTAAAGATCGACGGCATTCTCCACGAGTTCTCAACAGTTCCAGGTGTTAAGGAAGACGTTACTGAGATCATTCTGAATCTCAAAAAGCTGTCACTTCGCCTGAACGGTGATACCCCTAAGAGAGCCATTATCAATGCAGTGGGTCCAAAGGAAGTAACAGCAGCTGACATCATCGTTGATTCAGATGTTGAGATATTCAATCCTGAACTTCACATTGCAACACTTGACGAAAATGCTTCATTAGTGATGGAAATTAACCTTGCTACAGGTCGTGGATATACTCCTGCAGATCAGAATAAGACTGAAAGTACTCCTATCGGTGTTATTCCTGTAGACAGCATCTACACTCCTGCAAGAAAGGTTAACTTTACGGTGCAGAACACAAGAGTAGGGCAGATTACTGACTATGACAGACTTATACTCGAAATCTGGACTGACGGAAGTATCACGCCTGAAGAAAGTGTTTCCATAGGTGCAAAGATCATGCAGGAGCATCTTAAGCTCTTCATCGATCTGACTGACAGTATGGATTCCGTGGAAATCATGGTTGAAAAGGAAGAAGATCAGAAGGAAAAAGCTCTTGAGATGACTATCGAAGAACTTGAACTTTCAGTAAGATCTTTCAACTGCCTTAAGAGGGCAAATATAAACACAGTCGAGGAACTTACTCATAAGTCTGAGGACGATATGATGAAGGTTAGAAACCTTGGTAAGAAGTCTCTCGATGAGGTTAAACATAAACTTGAAGAACTCGGTCTCGGCCTGAGACCTAATGAAGATTAAGTAGAGGAGGGACTACAAGTGAAGGGACATAGAAAGCTTGGAAGACCTACAGCTCACAGAAAGTCAATGCTCAGAAATCAGACTACTGATCTTCTCAGAGAGGGTAGAATCACTACTACACTGACTAGAGCTAAGGAAACAAGAAGAATGGCTGAAAAGATGATCACTCTTGGTAAGCGTGGTGATCTTCATGCAAGAAGACAGGCTCTCGCATACATCTATGATGAAGATGTAGTAAGAGAACTTTTCGACAATATCGCACCTAAGTATGCTGAAAGAAACGGTGGTTACACTAGAATCATCAAGCTCGGACAGAGACAGGGCGATACTGCTGAGATGGTATTCTTAGAATTAGTATAAAAAACTGATAAATTTATAAACGGCTGTCGCGTTTGCGGCAGCCGTTTTTCGTCGTGTGCGCGCCGGGCGCGCTCAATTTCAGGTTTTATTAAGGAAATATTCATTCATTTATAACAAAGCAGAAAACAGAAATATTTTTATTCGTCCTTTTGTCTGCTGGCAAGGTATTTTTGGCGTGTGGCAAGGCCGCCGCGTATATGGCGCTCTGCTTTATTGTTATCTAAGACGTGTTTGACTTCTTCGGCGAGTGCAGGGTTGATTTCTTTGAGGCGTTCTACAAGGTCTTTATGTATCGTTGATTTGCTTATTTTGAAATGACCGGCGGCGTTTCTGACGGTCGATCCTGTTTCAAGCACGTAGGCAGCGACTTCGAGAACACGCTCTTCTATGTAATCTTTCATTTATTTTGTACCCCTTTCGAGATGGAATTCTCTACAAAATAATATATGCGGACATATTGTTATATATTTCTGTTTTTGTTGCCGAAAGGGCGGAATTATAGGATAATAAATGATATATGAATAGGATCGCCTGCATGGCCGCAGCGCCCGTCGCTGAAGATCGAAAATCGAAAGGAAAAGAAAATGGCTAACGTAAAGAAAAAGAAAAATGTAAAAAAGAACAGTAATTATCAGAAGACATATAAATATGTAACTATAGATCAGCTCTGCCGCAAGACATTATGCGATTTTAGAAATATGGAACCGCCGAGAGCAGAGTTTGGAGAAAAGCCTGAGGTCGATGAAAACCTTTATAATACTGCGGTCGAGCTTTGCTGCGTGGCAGGCTCTATAACTAAGGAAGAAAGGGCAGAAGTATTTGACGGAAAGAATCATCATCCTATGACTGACGAGGAAGTGAGCGAATTCACTGATATTCCGCTCCATCAGGTTCAGAAGAATCTTTTTGCGTTCAAGATAAAGACTTCTGATGACTATGCGAGAGCAAGCATGATAAAGCTCGCTCTGTGCGATCTGGTAGCTACTATCATACAGACAGCTGTCGATGAGGACAGGGATATTACAGAAGAAGAACAGCGCAGAGCAGTAGGATATATAAATTTCTGTTCTTTCATAGGTCTGATCTCAGACGAGCAGAGCTCACTCCTGTACTTCCCGGTAAAGCAGAAGAAGCCGCTTGAACTGCCGATGATAGCGTCTGTTACAGGTCTTGATGTTGAGACTCTTCAGAAGATGATAGAGAAATAAACGTTTAAAATGAGTAAGCGAAAAGAAAGAAATACGAAGGGGCGTATAATTTCGGCAGCGTGGAAGCTGTTTTACGAGCAGGGATACGAGGATACTACTGTTGAGGAGATAATTGATGAATCAGGCACTTCAAAGGGCTCATTTTATCATTATTTCAACGGAAAGGATGCATTGCTGAGTACGCTGTCCGTCATGTTTGATGAAAAATATCAGGAGCTTGCGGCAACGATGGATTCTGATATGGACTCGTTTGACAAGCTGCTTCTAATGAATCACGAGCTTTTTGTAATGATCGAAAATGAAATAGACCTTGACCTGCTGGCGCGGCTTTATTCTACACAGCTTATAACTAAGGGCGAACGTCATCTGATGGACCACAACAGGTTTTATTACAAGCTCTTGAAGCAGGTAGTGTCGCAAGGTCAGAAGCGCGGAGAGCTGACAAACGATATGACTGTAAATGAGATCGTGAAGGTATACGCTTTCTTTGAAAGAGCGTTTTTGTATGACTGGTGCATATCAAACGGGGATTATTCACTTTCAAAATATACGGACGAGATGCTTCCTGTTTTTATCGGATTCCTTCGTCGCAGCTGACGGGTTATTGGAGAATAAAAATCGGAATCGCGTATAGCTATTAAACGATGCTGTGAAAGAATTAGAAAGAAATGTATTTCTAATAAAAGTAATGATTTTAGAATGAATAAAAGTCTAATTAAAGTACGGCTTTTAAACATTGGGAAATAGGCATATATAAGGAAAATAGAAAAGTTTATTACAGACTGTAGTACAGAATTTGTTCTGTATTTCAGTCTGTTTTTTTATATGCTATAATCTATGCATATTTGCGGGCGGTGACGCCCGTAAGGTTGCTAAACAAGGAGAGAAAGAAGGAAGATCATTATGACATCAGCACAGATATGGATGTCGATCTCGATAGTTGCTTACCTTATATTTGTGGTAGGCATCGGGATCGTATGCATGAAAAAAAATAATGACGCCGGGGATTTTTACCTCGGAGGAAGGAAACTCGGACCGTTCGTTACGGCGATGAGCGCGGAGGCTTCGGACATGAGCAGCTACCTGCTTATGGGTCTGCCGGGACTTGCGTACCTGTCGGGCCTGTCTGAAGTAGGCTGGACTGCTATAGGTCTGGCTGTCGGTACATACCTGAACTGGCTCATAGTAGCGAAGCGTATCAGAAATTACACTGAGATATGCGGAAACTCGATAACAGTGCCGGAGTTCCTTTCAAAGCGCTACAGGGATGACAGGAATATACTTAACGCGATAGGCGCGATAATAATCATTATATTCTTTATACCGTACACAGCATCAGGCTTCTCAGCCTGCGGAAAGCTTTTCAACAGCCTTTTCGGCGTTGACTACATAACAGCTATGATCGTCAGCGCAGTAGTTATTGTTGCTTACACTACGCTCGGCGGATTCCTTGCGGCAAGTACGTCTGACTTTATACAGAGCTGCATCATGACAGTTGCTCTTATCATAGTACTGGGGTTTGGTATATATACAGCGGGAGGTATCGGACAGGTGATCGACAACAGCAGAGAGCTGGCGGGATACCTGTCACTTACTCACTCGCACGATCAGGCTACAGGCACATCGAGTCCTTACGGATTTATCTCTATAGTTTCAACTCTTGCATGGGGCCTCGGTTACTTCGGTATGCCGCATATCCTGTTAAGATTCATGGCTATAGAAGACCACAAGAAGCTTAAGCTTTCAAGAAGAGTAGCGACTATCTGGGTAGTTATCTCTATGGGCGCTGCAGTCGCTATAGGCGTTGTAGGTCTTAGCATGACAAAGGCGGGCGCTGTTCCTTATCTCGAAGGTTCGTCAGCTTCAGAGACTATAATCATTCAGATATCGAGCCTTATATCTACGCATGGCGCTATCGCAGCTCTCGTTGCAGGCCTTATAATCGCAGGTATACTCGCGGCTACAATGTCTACATCAGACTCGCAGCTGCTCGCTGCTTCATCAAGCGTATCGCAGAATCTGATAAAGGATTTTGCAGGTATAAAAGTATCGCAGAGAACAGAAATGATACTTGCAAGATTGACAGTAGTTGTTATTTCAGTAATAGCTGCGTTCCTTGCTCAGAATCCGGACAGCTCGGTATTCCGTATCGTATCATTTGCATGGGCCGGCTTCGGCGCAGCATTCGGTCCGCTCGTACTTACTTCACTTTACTGGAAGCGCACTAACTTCTACGGCGCTCTCGCAGGTCTCGTGAGCGGCGGCGCTATGGTATTCATATGGAAGTTCCTCGTAAGACCGCTCGGCGGCGCATGGGATATTTATGAGCTTCTCCCTGCATTCATCGTTTCACTGGCAGTAATAATCATCGTCAGCCTGCTGACACCTGCTCCATCTAAGGAAATTCAGGACGAATTTGACAGAGTAAAAGTTCACGAATAAGCTTGTACCCGAGCGCACAGCGCTCAGGAGATATTCAAAACAACGATGACATTAATAAATTTAAAATAAAGTATGCGAAAAAATGAGCAGCCGCTTTTTGCGGCAGCTCATTTTGTGTATAATAGAAAAAATAGGACAAAAAACATACAGAACATGTTTACTGTAAATAAGGAGGAATATTTACTTATGATAAGAAAGAAAAAGGGCATATTAAGCATAATGCTTGCTGTACTTTTATGCGTCACGAGCTTTGCTGGATGCGGTTCAAAGGACAATACGAACGACGGAGCAACTGAGCCGTCATCGTCTGTAGACAGCACAGGCGGTGACAGCCAGGACAACAGCGCTGTATATCAGCAGGAGCCTGTAAAGGAATTTTCTGCTGACGAGCTGCTTTCAGGAAAGCATCACGTAGAGATGGACATGGGCGACCTCGGCGTTATAAAGCTGGAGCTCGATGCAGATCAGGCGCCTATATCAGTAACTAACTTCATAGAGCTTGCTAAGCAGGGCTTCTATAACGGACTGACGTTCCACAGGATATTCCCTGGAAGCTTTATGCAGGGCGGCGACCCTAACGGCAACGGTACAGGCGGTCCGGGATACAGAATAAAGGGCGAGTTTACGGCAAACGGTGTAGAAAATAATATTTCACACGTTCGCGGCGCTATATCAATGGCTCGTACTCAGGATTACGACGGAGGCGGCTGCCAGTTCTTTATCATGGACAGTGATTATACTGATTTTGACGGTCAGTATGCGGCTTTCGGCAATGTAACAGACGGTATGGATATCGTAGATAAGATCTGCACGGAAACTCAGATAGAGGACAGCAACGGTTCTGTAGCCGCTGATAATCAGCCTGTTATAAAGGAAATAAGAGTTATCGATTAAAGGATATAGAGTCCCGGTTCGTTACAGGGTAAATTAAAAATATTATCGTTTAATTACGATACTGCATCCTGCTGTTGTATCAGCAGGATGTATTGTATAGGTGAAATGCAGGGGAAACTTAAGGCTACTGAAAAAGTAAAGGTACAGGCGTAATAAAATGCAGAAAAGGATAAACAGTATAAAGAAGCAGACTGAGAACAGATTTCTCAATATGTACGAGCTTGATTTCACTCACAGAGACGGAACGACAAGTCCGTATTTTATGGCATCGCGCACACAGGAGGCTGATAAGCTCAAGCTCCATACGGATGAAAAACCGGCGGATGCTGTAATGGTATACGCAGTTACTGATGAGGGCAGAATAGTACTTGAAAAGCAGTACAGGCCGACTATCGATGAATATATATACGAGCTTCCTGCCGGACTGTGCGAGCCGGGTGAGAGCGTAAATGAGGCTGCTGTGCGCGAATTTTTTGAAGAAACAGGTATGAAGCTGACTCTTAAAGAGGATCATAATTCATCAAGACCGTATTATACGTCTATAGGGCTTTCTGACGAAGCGATATCTACAGTTTTCGGGCGCGCGGAGGGCATACCGACGCCTGAAAATCAGGAGGATACGGAGGATATCCATGTAGTTCTGGCAGATAGAGACGAGTGCCGCCGCATACTTCAGGAAGAACATGTGACGATAATGTGCGCTTTTCTGCTGCTCGGATTTATAAAGGCTACGGAAGACCCGTTTGATTTTATTGTGTAATTGAACTGTGCGTGTGGGCGAAACAGGCAGCGACGCTGCGTAAAATGCGCGGTGACGCGCGGTAACCAAAACGTATGAATCGGCTATTTGGTACTACCAATTCATTCGCTGCTGTAATGTTCGAAACACGTTGTAATTACAGCGGAGCAGCCGATATGACGCTGCCGGGCAGCGCAGTTTGTGAGAAAATTAACGTATGAAAATGGGTTGACATTATACTGAATTCAGTATACATTAATAACGGACGATGTAATGTACAGAAAATAATACAAAAATTGTCGTGCAAACAGTTGTCTAGTTATTTAACATGACAAGCCGTAACGGTCGGTCGTGTTAAGCAGTGTCCGGCGCGACCGGAAGCCATGCGGCGCTTGAGGCAGCCCGCAGGAACGGTGCGGCGAAACGCAATAATGTTTTTTTATTACTAAATGTAAGAAGGTGTTTTTATGAAAAAAAGTTTCAGAATCCTGCTGGGCTCGCTGCTCGTATTTATAATGAGCGCGCCTGCCGTATTCGCAGATGAAGCTGCTCATGAAGCAGTAGCTGAGGCACTTCCTATTTGGAGCATCATTCCTTTTGCCGGCATGCTGCTTTCTATAGCGATCGTACCTCTCGTAAAGCCTGAATGGTGGGAACACAACATGCTCAAGGCAGCTATCGCGTGGTCTCTCGTATTCCTCGTACCGTTCTGCATCGCATACGGTCCGGGCGAAACACTGTTCAGATTCCTTGAGTCAGTTCTGCTCGACTACATCCCGTTCATCGTACTGCTCTTCGGACTTTTCGTAGTTGCCGGAGGTATCGCGCTTAAGGGTACATTAGTCGGAACTACTAAGGTAAACGCGCTCCTGCTCTTCATCGGTACAGTGCTCGCAAGCTGGATAGGTACTACAGGTGCAGCAATGCTCCTTATCAGACCGCTTATCAGAGCAAACGCATGGAGAGAAAAGAAGGTACACGTTATCGTATTCTTCATATTCCTCGTAGCAAATATGGGCGGATGCCTTACACCGCTTGGTGACCCTCCGCTGTTCATGGGATTCCAGAGAGGCGTTCCTTTCACTTGGACGTTCCATCTGCTCCCAATATTAGCATTCAACCTCATCGTTATGTTTGCGATATTCATTGCGCTTGACAGACATTTCTACAAGCAGGAGATCGCAGCAGGCAGATCGCCTCAGGATATGATGGGCAACTCAGCTAAGGAGCCGATCAGACTCGAAGGCGCTCACAACCTGATATTTATCGCTATGATAATCCTCGGCGTTGTACTCAGCGGCGTACTTCCTAACATGTTTGATTTCTTCGCTGACGGCGCAGGCATCCACATTTACGATGAGATCGTATTCCCTTACGCAACTATAGTAGAGATCGTAATGATACTCGTAGCTGCATTCCTCTCACTCAAGACTACAAAGACTTCTATCAGAGAGGCTAATGAATTCAACTACGGACCTATCGAAGAGGTTGCAAAGCTCTTCATCGGTATCTTTATCACAATGATACCTGCACTTGCACTCCTTAAGGTTCACGGCGGTCAGCTCGGTCTCGACCAGCCATGGCAGATGTTCTGGGCAACAGGCGCACTTTCATCATTCCTTGATAATACGCCGACATACCTGGTATTCCTGCAGACAGCAGGCGCTCTCGGCGAGACTACAGGTATCGTAACTTCTGTAGGTATAGTTGAGCAGCTCATGCTCGAGGCTATTTCAGCCGGTGCGGTATTTATGGGAGCTATCACATATATCGGTAATGCGCCGAACTTCATGGTAAAGTCGATTGCGGAAGAAAACAAGATCAAGATGCCAAGCTTCTTCGGATATATGGCATGGTCTATATCTATACTCATACCGGTATTTATCCTTGATACTATAATCTACTTTGTACTGAAGCTGTTCTAAGCTATTGTACGAATGACATCGCCTAATTGCGATGCGAATTGAATAAAAAATAACGAGGCTGTCCATTACGGGCGGCCTCTTTTTTATAATAAAAAGGACCGGCCGCAGCCGGTCCAAATAATATAAATATTGTTAATTATCTCTGATTGCTTGCTTTAAGAACGTTCTTTATCTTGTGCTGAACCATGCCGCGGATAGCGTCTCTTGCAGGTCCGAGGTACTTACGAGGGTCGAAGTCTCCCGGATGCTCAACGAGGTACTGACGGATAGAAGCAGTCATAGCGAGTCTGAGGTCAGTGTCGATGTTTACCTTGCAGATACCGTATTTTGCAGCTTCAGTGATCATTTCCTCAGGAACGCCCTGCGCGCCCGGGATCTCGCCGCCATACTTGTTGCAGAGCTCAACGAACTCAGGCAGTACAGTAGAAGCGCCGTGAAGAACGAGCGGAGTATTCGGGATAAGAGCGTGGATCTCCTTTAATCTTTCGAAGTCAAGATACGGCTCGCCCTTGAACTTGTAAGCGCCGTGGCTCGTACCGATAGCGATGGCGAGCGAGTCAACGCCTGTGCGCTCAACGAATTCAGCAGCTTCCTGCGGGTCAGTGAATGTAGCTGAACGAGCGTCTACCTTGATGTTGTCCTCAACGCCTGCGAGCTTGCCGAGCTCAGCTTCTACAACTACGCCGTGCGCGTGAGCGTACTCGACTACCTGCTTTGTGAGGGCGATGTTTTCTTCGAACGGATGCTTTGAGCCGTCGATCATTACTGATGTGAAACCACCGTCAACGCATGATTTGCAGATCTCGAAATCTTCGCCGTGGTCGAGATGCAGAGCGATGTCGAGGCCTGTGTCCTCTATAGCGGCCTCTACGAGCTTTAAGAGATAAGCAGGTTTAGCGTACTTTCTTGCGCCTGCCGATACCTGCAGGATGAGCGGAGCGTTTTCAGTCTGAGCAGCTTCTACGATGCCCTGAATTATCTCCATGTTGTTTACATTGAATGCGCCGACAGCGTAGTCTGCCTTGAGCGCCTTTTCGAACATTTCTTTAGTTGTTACAAGTGCCATATGAGATCAACCTCCTGAATAAAGCAGCAGTAAAAAATGATAACTTTAATAAGCGTGCCCGCCCGGCGGGTCTGAAGCAATATGCCTGCGGCGCCCCATTCGCCGAGATCGACGGGTCACAGACATAAAACCAAATCAATTTTACTACATAATCGTAAAAAATGCCATATGCGACGTGGTCGTTGTTGTAAACAAAGAGAAAAAGAAGTAAAATGATAAATATTTATGGTGCGCGGGCGCACGTACCGGTGAAATCGCGCATTGCTGATAGACGATGCGTGTAAACTATTGGTGACGTGTTATTAATGCGTGAATAAACGTCAAATATTATTGCATATATCATATATAATGGAAGGAAATTACGTAAGAATGAACGGCATAAAGATCGTTGCCGCTACGGGCAACAAGCATAAAATAGAAGAAATAGAAGCTATAACTAAGAAATTCGGCATGAACGTCAT
>CAVGTL010000019.1:0-25373 GCA_963632005.1 Succinivibrio sp. | reverse complement strand
TTGATGATTATTTATTTACAGCGTCCTTCAGAGCCTTACCAGCCTTGAATACAGGTGCTGTAGATGCTGGGATTTCTATAGTTTCGCCAGGCTTTCTTGGATTTCTGCCCTGTCTTGCTTTTCTTTCTCTTGTTTCGAAAGTGCCGAAGCCTATGAGCTGAACCTTTTCTCCGTTAACGAGAGCTTCTTCAACGCTTGAGATAAATGCGTTAACTGCTGCCTCTGACTCCTTCTTTGTAGAACCTGTTTTTTCTGCAACAACTGCGATTAATTCTGCCTTATTCACGACATAACCTCCTTAAGTTTTGTCCGGTCTTCTGACCTGTATATATTTTATGTTTTGAGCACGGGTTTGAGCGTTCAAAACCTGTCCACTCATATATCACGCAACATTTTCACACAATTCTGATGCCATGTCAATAGAAAAGCGTCAATAAATGTTCAAATATAAAGGTTTTATGCATATCTATGACATTTCTGTCTGTGCTCCCGGATGCAATTTACATATTTTGCCACCGAACGTCGGCGGAATGCTTGCGCGCCGGGCGCGCCCGCTTAGTGTCTCTTTATTTTTGAAGCGATAGCAGCTAATTTTTTTCCTTTTGGGAGCATCAGCATTTCTTCTTCAGTTATACCATTGAGAGCGAGTATCAGGAATGCGTATACGATCACGCCTGCGCCGACGCCTGCTACTGTTGAGAGGGCGTTTCCGAGTATGCCGTAAAGGCCGTGATATATGAACCATACGACTACACCCATTGCGAATGCTGATATGCCCGGTTTGATGTATGTGAGTGTCATGTCAAACTTTACGCCTGTGTATTTCCTTACTGCAATGAGATTGAGCGATGAAGCTATCAGGTACGCGCATACTGTGCCTGCGGCTGCGCCCTTTACGTTTATCGCAGGGATGCCAGTGAGCGTATATGTTATTATGACCTTGAACACTGCTCCTATACAAAGGTTTTTAACAGGGATGAGCTGTTTGCCTATGCCCTGGAGCATGCCTGTGAGCGTCTGTACTGATGACAGGAATATTACACCTACTGCGAGTACCGCGAGGCATCCTGATGCGCTGGCTGCGCTGGCTGCTTCTGCAGGATAGAGCAGGAGCATGATCGGCTTTGCGAGTACGAAAAGGCCGACTGCACACGGGAGACCTACGAGCATTGCTGTTCTCAGGCCGAGAGTGACGTTTTTATTCATCATTTCTCTGTCGTTCGTCTGGTGGGCTGCCGCTATTGCAGGTACAAGGCTCATTGCCATGCTCTGGGTTATTACCTGCGGGAAGTTTATGAGCGGAGCTGCGAAGCCTGAAAGCTGGCCGTAAAGGTCGTTTGCTTCTTCACCTGTGAAGCCTGTCGCCGTGAGACGGCGCATTACTATCACCAGGTCTATATTTGTCATTATCGGCATTATCGCTGCGCCTATGGTAATAGGAACTGCGATGATTATTATCTTTTTAAGTATATCACCGGATGCTTCCATTACTGCGTTTTCAGGTGATGCTGCGATGTTTGCGTGTATAGCATTACGCTGTTTCATGTATACGATCGCAATCGCTATAAGTCCGAACAATGCGCCTGCCGTAGCACCGAACGATGCGCCTGCAGCAGCGTAATGGAGTCCGTAAGGCACGAGTATGAGTGCGAGCGAAAGGCCGCCTATTACTCTGAAAAGCTGTTCAAATACCTGCGATATCGCTGTCGGAGTCATTTCCTGTAAGCCCTGGAAATATCCTCTGAATGACGCCATCAGCGGAACGAAGAACAGCGCCGGCGCTATGGCGCGCATAGCGTATACTGCTTCCGGGCGCGCATACATGCCGACTATGTAAGGCGCTCCGAAAAAGAGTATCGCGCTGCATACTACGCCTATGATAAACAGCAGTTTAAATGACAGACGGAATATGCGGTACGCCTCTCTGTGGTTGCCTTCGGCTGTGCGTTCTGATACAAGTCTCGCTATCGCTGTAGGTATGCCTGCTGTTGAAAGTGTCAGCAGGAGTACGTATACAGGATACGCTGTCTGATAATATCCCATTCCTGTGTCACCGATGATATTTGCGAGCGGGATGCGGAAGAACGCGCCGAGGACTTTTATTATTATGCCCGCCACACCGAGTATGACGGCGCCTTTAAGAAATGTTTTCTTTGCCATATATTATTTTCCTCGAATTTTTGAATCTGCTTTGATCTGATAATGGCTTACAGTCTTGACAGGATGTTCCTGCATGCTGCTTCTGTCTCGGCTATAGTTTTTTCAATGTCTATAGTCAGGAAATCTCCGTCCTTGTAAAGGACTTTTCCGTCAGCCATAGTCAGGATAACGTCACTGCCTGATGCTGAATATACGAGATTTGTAGCAAGGTCGTGTACAGGTCTCATGTGCGGAGCTGAGATGTCCATCACTATGAGGTCTGCTCTGTTGCCTTCTCTGAGTCTGCCGCAGTCGTGTCTGCCCTGTGCGAGCGCTCCTGCGTATGTCGCTGCGTGGATAGTCTGCTTTGGCGTGATGAGAGTAGGGTCGCTGTGAGCAGCCTTGTTGAGCAGTGCGAAGAATTTCATTTCTTCTATGAAGTTAAGGCTGTTGTTGCTGGCTACGCTGTCTGTGCCTATCGCTACGTTTATGCCCTTGCTGAGGAGCTTAGGAACATTGCAGATGCCGCTTGCGAGTTTGAGGTTGCTTACAGGGCATGAGGCTACCGTTACGCCCTTTCCTGCGAGTATCTCCATGTCGCCTTCCTCTACCCATACGCAGTGTGCTGCTGTAGTGTTTGTGTCGAAAGCGCCGAGGTCATTAAGGAGCTGAACAGGAGTCCTGCCGCCGTGGCGCTGCTTGCATTCCTCATGCTCTGATTTTGTTTCTGAAATGTGAACGTGCATGTTTATGCCGTGTTCCTTGGCAAAATCAGCTGTTTCGCGTATGCTCTGCTCTGTATTCGTGTACTCTGCGTGTATGCTTGCGTCTACGAGGATCTTGCCGTCGTCTGCGCCATGGAAGTTCTTTACGAGTTCTTCGGCTTCTCTGTATCGTTCATTGCCGATTATCGATCCTTCTTCGAAGCTTGTTATGCTTCTTGAGATATTGGCTTTTGCGCCGCTTTCTATTACTGCTCTCGCCATATCTTCGCAGAAATAGTACATATCGCTCGACGAAACTATACCGAAACGCATAGACTCTGCCATAGCGAGGAGAGTTGAATAATACACCGCTTCTGAGTAAAGCTTATCTTCGAACGGGAATATCTTTTTGTTGAGCCAGTCTGAGAGCGCAAGGTTCTCGCCGTAGCCGCGCATCATCATCATAGGGCTGTGCGCGTGGGCGTTGTAGAATGCTGACATGAGCAGCTTTCCCTTACCGTCGTATACCTCGCCGTAATCCTCTGACGGTCTTTCCTTACCGATATATTCGATGAATTCGTTTTTTATTCCAACATACATGTTGTGTCGGACTTCAAGCTCTTCATCAAGTATGGTAATATTTTCAAATAACATAAAATATGCTCCTTACTGCGATAACGCATTAAATTACCGGCGTCGCCGCCGGCTTTTGAATAAAGATATCTCTGATTTTTTATTTCGTACTTCAGGTGCAAGTTACAAAATGTAAACTGCAACCGCTATTTTATCATAAAATGTTTAAAAATCAATAGCTTTTGCATTATGCCGCGCCCAGCGCGGTAGCGGGAGCGTAAAAAGGACGCCGCAAAACGGCGTCCTGAATAGCAATTATTGTTTTTATTTAGATTTCAGCCGAGCACTCACGCACTTACTTGAGCCAGTCTCAGCATATTTTATGCAGCTACACCGCCGGGAGCTGTTCGTTCATATACAGTCGGAGGCCCATCCGGCTGAGGACTTCGTTTGATATCGTTCCGGCTGCGGCGGCAAATCCTTCGACTGATATTTTTTCATCGCCTGAAGCGCCTATGAGCACGACTTCGTCGCCGGGTGCGGCGTCCGGTATGTCTGTTACGTCTATGGACAGCTGATCCATGCATACGCGACCTATTATCGGGGCCCGCCTGCCGTTTACGAGTACTTCGCCTGTGTTTGACAGACCCCGCGGCACGCCGTCGGCGTAGCCTATCGAAACTGTTGCTGCGCGCGTTTTCCGACCTGCCGTAAATGTCAGGCCGTATCCCAGCGCATCGCCGCGATCCAGCTCTCGCACGCACTCTATGCGCGATTTCAGCGTCAGGACCGGTTTCAGATCGATATGTGCTTTTACTCTTTCTGCATCTCCCGGGCTGCTGTAAACGCCGTAAAGCGCTATGCCGACGCGCGCCAGATCGTATTTCAGTTCAGGATAATTGAGCACGCCGTAGCTGCCCTGCAAATGTGTCTTAAAGCCGTTTATTCCGTTTTTATGTAATGCGCGTATAAGCTCGTCATAGCGTGATATCTGTTGAAGCGTGAATTCCCGCTCGGCTGCCGATGTCCCGTCAGATACACAAAGATGCGAAAATACACCGGTAACGTGTATATTAGGTATGCTGCACATTTTAATTATATTTTCCGTACTTTCACTGCGCTCTCCGAGGCGGCGCATACCTGTATCAACTCCTATATGCGCGTTCAGCTCGCCGCTGTAGCTGCTCATCTTCTCTGCATATGCGCTGTCTACGATCGTCTGTGTAAGGTCGTAATGTTCAAGCTCCGGGAACAGTCGCGGATGGGTGTATCCGAGCACGAGTATCCTGCCCTTTATGCCTGCCTCGCGCAGCTCTACGCCTTCTTCCGCAGATGCCACGCAAAAGTCATCAACGCCGATCGACTGGAGTATTCTGCTGACTCTTACCGCTCCGTGACCGTAAGCGTTTGCTTTTACCGCAGGCATCAGCCGGCAGCTGTCGGGGAGCAGCGCCCGAAACTGCTCTGCGTTGTTTATCAGCGCTTTTTCATCTATCTCTATCCATGCTCGTCCCCTCTGAAACATGATCATCTTCCCCTTTCAGTTTCTCTTTTGATCCCAATTTAAACACCTGTCTGAGCCTGCGCCACGTGATATCCGCAGCGGCTGATGCGGTCAACGACAGCATGCTTACAGTAATGAATTCCATAAATGTATTTTCAACGAATATATTTGTAAGCCCGGCGGCTCCCGCCGCCCCTCGCACGCACACGAGCACTGCCGGATGTATTACGTATATAAGCGTCGTCCAACGTCTTACCGTTGCGTTACCTTCGCCTTTTACACCGAGCAGCAGCTGAAACAGAATGAACATTACGATTGGGAGCATGAGGTACATGCTGTTGTGGCGCTGCCATCCCGCAAAATATGTTATAAAGCCTTCGATCAGCATCATTGGAAAGCATACGCGCATCCCGGCACGGCAAAGGCTTGCAGGCACTTTTATCTCAGCACACAGCACGCCGAGCAGCAGGAACAGCGGCGCAAAAAACAGCCCGTTTCTCGTGTAGCTGCTCACTGCGAATACTCCGTCATAAATATGCTTTATGACATCTATCTTTTCCGAGGCTCCGTACCAGCTGTCGCCGAACACGCCGAATATATAAAGCAGCGATGCTCCCGCCAGCATGACCCTCGGCTTGACGTGCAATCGCGTCACTGCAGTGATAAGCAATGCTCCCACTATGACCGCAGGAAAATACCACAGATGGTAAAACGTACCATCCATTAATATATCTTTTATCATCCCTGTTGCTGTATGCGGCAGATTTCCCGAATATATATTTAACGGCAGATAGAGCAGCGTCGCCGCCGCATATATCAGCAGGCATTTTTTTACAAATCCCGTTATTGAGCGTCCTGCTGATGCGCGTTCCTCCTCGCTTCCTGTCCTGCACGCGCTGATATACGGCGCGATCGTGAAGTATCCTGTCACCATCAGGAAAAACGGAACTGCTATGCGGCAGACGCAGTAGGATATTACAAAATCGGCGCTTTCACTCCAGACTGAGAACGGTGCTGTTTCACTCCAGACTGAGAACGGTGCTGTATGTATAGCAATTACCATAAATGCGGCAATAGTCCTGAATATATCAAGACCTCTGTACTGTCGTGCGCCTGGAGCGCCCGCTGCATTTGAAATTGCATTTGAGCCGAGTGTGGTGTTATTTATTTCCATATAGTGAGTACCGCTCCGCCTTCATTTGTGCCTGAAATGTTGTATTGTATCCCGTCAGGGACCGTTATCTCCTCGCGGCGTCCTTCGTCGAGGCTGATGTATGATATTTCTATCGTTTTTGACTCTTTGCCGACAGGCGGGAGGTCTGCTTGTCCGCGGGCGGACGCGGCCGATCTGATGTATTCGTCGTTGTAAATATATGGATTATCGTATGACGTATTTTCCTTTAAAAATGAAATGTATTCTTCGAGTGATATGTCTTTTTCCGATATTATCGCTGAGTGCGGATAGCCTACATATCGGAAGTGCCATTCCTCTGCGTTTATGCCCGTCACAGGCTCTTTGCCTGCTTTGTAGCGCTCTATGAAGCCGAAGCGCGGCGCGGCTTTTCTAAACTCTGCGCATATCCCTGCGCGCGGAAATGCCGGGCGTATAAAGTCTATGTCGTCGCTTTTCTCTGCCAGGTCGATGGCAAGCCCTGTCTGATGCTCGCTGTGTCCGGGTACGGCTACGAATTTTCTTGTGAAATCAATACCGCTTTCTTTTATGCAATCGTCCCAGATCTGCTGCTGTTCTGACTGAGACCTGTAGCCGCTGACTGCCGTTATGCGGTCTCCTGCGTTTATTTCCCGCAGCAGTCCGCCGAGCATGATCGCGGCGTGCTTCTGCATTTTTATATCAGGCTGCGCCGGTATCGCAGGCTGCAGGTCCTTATCATCAGGTTCCTTTTCTATTGCGAATGCGGGCGTTACAAGTATCAGGTCGCCCGAGCATGCGGTTTTTCTGTCTATCATTATCGCTGCCATTTTTATTTGAGCTCCTGTATACCCGACAGGGTATCTGCCTCGCTTACTACAGCGTCGGTGAACGGCATCGCCAATAAGCGATCTATTATTTCAGAGAATGTTATCCCGGCTGCCTTCATCATGCTCGGGTAACGGCTGTGCGCCGTAAAGCCCGGTATCGTGTTTACTTCGTTGAAATATATCTCGCCGTCAGGCGTCAGGAACATGTCTACGCGCGCGAAGCATTCGCAGGCGAGCGCTTTGTATATGATACGGGCCGCGGACTTTATCTCCTCGGCTTTTTCTGCGCTGATGCGGGCCGGTACATGAATTTTTGATGTTTTCAGAGTGTATTTTTCCGTGTAATCGAAAAATCCGTCTGAAAGCTCTATCTCATCGACCTCGCCTACTGTAAGCTTCTCTGTGCCGAGTACTGCGCAGCCGACTTCGAAACCCGGTATGAACTGCTCTAGGACTGCGAGCGAATCGTGTTCAAACGCTTTTTCTACAGCAGCTGTAAGCTCGTCCTCTGACGCGACCTTTGTTATGCCGAATGACGAGCCTGCTCTGTCCGGTTTTACGAAAAGCGGATAGCCGATAGACGATGCGATATTCTTGATGTTTTCAGTTGACGCAGCCTCGCTCTTTCTTATGAGCGCTGACTTTGCGACCTTTATGCCTGCCGCTTCGACTGCTTTGTGCGCCATATCCTTGTCCATGCAGAGCGCAGATGACAGTACGCCGCAGCCTATTACAGGCACGCCCATGAGCTCGAGGATGCCCTGCACAGTGCCGTCCTCGCCGTTTTTGCCGTGAAGCACAGGAAGAGCCGCGTCAAACGATACTGCATTCGTCTTTCCGCTTTCAATGTATACGACGCCGTGGATATTTTTGTCTGTTGACGGAAATACCTGTATACAAGAGGCTTTCCACTCGTCCTGCTCTACTTCATCTGCCGTTCCACGAAACAGATGCCACGCTCCGCACTCGCGGTCAAGGCCGATAAGCACAGGCTCGTACTTTTCCGTATCGATATTCCTTATGACTGCCGCCGCTGACTGAAGCGAAACTTCGTACTCTGACGAGCAGCCTCCGAATAATACTGCGATCTTTTTCTTTCTCTTTTCCATTTTATTTTCCCCCTTTGTGTATAACAAAAGCTTCCGCTCTGTATAGATAAATTATACCGAACGGAAGCTCTGTTATTTTTAATATTAAATTATTTAATCACTAAGATATTCCTAAGAAATTATTAACCCTGTCATTTGCTCAGTAATCAATCTGCCGGAAGCGTCACGCAGAATTCAGTCTGTTCGTTGCTGCTCCGCGCGGATATGCTTCCTCCGTGCAGCGTTACTATCTCTTTTGCAATAGCGAGGCCGAGCCCTGCGCCGCCTGTGTTGGTCGCGCGCGCTTCGTCCAGTCTAAAGAATTTTTCAAATATGCTGTCGAGCTTTTCGGGGGCTATGGTCTTTCCGTGGTCCGTAAATCTTATCTCAACGTTTTCGCCCGCCAGGTGGGCGCTTATCGTTATTTCTGTATTCATATAACTGTATGCTATCGCATTTTTAAGTATATTATTGAATACTCTTGCGAGCTTCATCGCGTCACCGTGTATCATCAGCCTGTGGTCGGTGTCGAGCGCAACTGTATTTTTGTGCTTTTTGAGCAGCGGGTAAAACTCGTCTGTGAGCTGGACGAGCAGATATGACAGGTCTATCGTTTCTTTTTCGAGCCTTATCTGCTGAAGATTATAGCGCGTTATGTCAAAGAATTCGTTTATGAGCGTTTCAAGACGCTTTGCCTTATCAAATGTAATGTTTACGTATTTTATGCGCTGCGCGTCCGGCATGTCCGGCACTTCGCTGATAAGGGACAGATAGCCTATTACCGATGTAAGCGGTGTTTTCAGGTCATGCGCAAGGTATGTTATAAGGTCGTTTTTTCTGGTAGTTTCTTCCTTTAATATCTGCTCGTGGCGCTGCATCCTTGTCTTTACGTTTGAGAGCTGCGCGGCTATCTCGCTGTATTCCTGAGGAAACACGTCGTTTATGTCCTTGTCTGAAAGCATGTAATCATGAAGCATCCGGCTCAGCTCGGTCACTGTTTTTTTCTTTTTGTGTTTTGCGGCGGCTGCGGCTATCGCTGCCGTCATCAGCGCTATAACTATCGCGCCTGCACAGATCACTCTGTATGCGAGCCCTTTGAGCCGCATGAATTCCGGGCGGTATATGTACGCTACCTGACCGGCATACGGCACATATTCATGATAGAGACCCATATACTTTTTCTCGAACCAGTCCAGGATGCTGCCGTTCAGTACATCGTCAAAAATAAACAGCGCAAAACGGGCTGCTGCAAAGGCGGCGACTATTATTACGACCACCTTCAATACATTTCTGTATCCGTTTTTAAATTTCTTTTTCAATTTTATAGCCTACTCCCCACACTGTTTTTATATATTTCGGTTCTTCGAACGAATCACCCATCTTTTCGCGGATATGGCGGATATGGACAGTTATCGTGTTGTTGCTGCGGTTGTAATACTCGTTGCCCCAGACCGCTTTGAAAAGCTCCTCTGAGCTTACTACACTGCCTTTTTTGCGGCAGAGGTATTCAAGTATGGAAAATTCTGTCGGCGTGAGCGCGAGCAGCTTTTCGTTAAGAAAGCATTCATGATTTTTTACATTCATTACCAGTCCGGAATATATTATCATATCTTCATCGGCGTTTTCTCCGGCAGCCTCAGCGCTGTTGTATCTTTTATAACGGCGAAGCTGCGCTTTCACGCGCGCTACGAGCTCGAGCGGAAGGAACGGCTTAGTTACGTAATCGTCTGCGCCGAGCGTCAGGCCTGTTATCCTGTCTACTTCCTCGACCTTTGCAGTCAGCATGATTATCGGATACTGGTGCGACTCGCGTATCCTGCGGCATATGTCCATTCCGCTTATGTCCGGGAGCATCACGTCGAGTATTGCAAGGTCTACTTTTTGCGTTTCCGCGCATCTGAGCGCATCGGTTCCGTTGTAAAATTTATATACGTTATAATTTTCATTTTTTAAATAAAGCTCTACGAGGTCTGCGATCTCTTTTTCATCGTCTACTATTAATATATTTTCCTGCTCTAATGCCATAATGTTAATTTCTCCCCTGATACCGCGCGCCTACGCGCCCATGGAACTCATGAAGCCGCCGGGTGGCTGCTCTTTTGATACTGCGGCTGCTTTTTCCGGCATTGCCGCCATTCATATATCATTTAGTTTAGCACATCAAGCAGTTTGTATATGTGAAGAAAAGGCTAACAAATCCTTAAGATTATCATAAGATTACAGTTTTTTACATAAAATCTGCTGCAAAAATGCAAAACAGCAGACCGGAGTGAGGAGGTCTGCTGCTTCATGTGTATCTATTTTGTTAAGAAAAGAAGTTTTTCGTACTTTGTATTTTTACATTATCTTGGCAGATGTCTTCGATCTCTGCGTTTATAAGTTCGGCAAGATGCTCCGCTTTTATCACTATTTCTATACCTGCTTTTCCTGCGCTTATGTATATTTGCTCGCGGACGAGCGCGCTTTTGTCTATTATTGCAGGCATCTGCGTTTTCATGGCTATCGGCGAGCAGCCGCCGTGAACGTAGCCCGTCAGCTCTTCGAGCTTATCGAGCGGCAGCATGCTGAGCTTTTTTACATTGAACAGCTTCGCCGCTTTTTTGAAATCGAGCCTTTCATCTACAGGTATCAGACAGACGAAATGTTTTTTATCTGTCGATTCAAGCACAAGTGTTTTAAAGACCTGCGCCGGGTCCTGACCGCCTTCTCTTGCGAGAGCGGAACCGCTCACAAATTCATCTATATCTATTTCATGGACACTGAAATCTGCGCCCTTATTTTCAAGTTCGATTATCGCTCTTGTTTTTTCCATGATTCATTCACTTATTTCATTATTTGCAGCTTGAGCATCTATTCTTCTGCTGCGAATTTCAGATCGTAATTTTCTTTTTCCTGGATCTTGCCCGGCTTTCTTTTATCATTGCCGTTCTTTTTCAGCATACCGAAGCCTGTTACGCAGCATAAGATGCATATAAACGGTGTGATTATGCCCATAAAATAATACGGTATATAATGTATGGTCGCTACGCCGAGTGCTGCAGCGCAATATACGCCGTTGCTGCCCCACGGTACCATAGGGGCTACTATCGTAGCTCCGTTTTCAAGAGTTCTCGACAGGACCGTCCTGTCGTACCCGAACTCGTCGTACTTTTCCGCAAACGCATTCGCTGGAAGGAGCATTGCAAGATAAGGGTCTGACGCGATAAAGCTCAGTACGTATCCTGCTATAAGCTGGACTACTGTAAGGCTGAGTATGCCGTGTATAAGTGAGTACATACCGCCAACGAGATTGCTTATTATGCCGCAGCGTTCGAGAAGTCCCGCCAGCGTAAGCGACAGTATCATGAGCGTAAGCGTATACCACATCGACGTTATGCCGCCCCTCGTGAGCAGAAAATCTACAGTCTCGTCGCCTGTTGATCCTACAAAGCCTGAATACCAGTATGTACCTGCGTCGAGTATGTTTGCTCCCTGAAGCACTACAGAGAAGAGTATGCCCGTACACGAGCATATAAGGAGCGTCGGGAATGCAGGTATCCTCAAAAGTACCATTACAAACATAAGCACGAACGGTATGAGCAGTATCGGAGTAAAATTGAATTCCTCTTCAAGGATGCCTACCATATTTTCTATCGTTGACATGTCGGCGTCGCCGCCGTTTTTCATTCCGAGTATGTAAAATGCTATGATACAGACTGCGAACGCAGGGACTGTTGTATACATCATACTCTTAAGATGCGTATACAGGTCTGCCTTTGCGACGGATGAAGAGAAATTTGTCTGGTCTGAAAGCGGCGACTGCGTATCTCCGAGGTACGCGCCGCATACTATCGCGCCTGCCGTCATAGCAGGATCTACGCCAAGGCCTGCGCCGACTCCCATAAACGCTACTCCTATAGTTCCCATCGTAGTCCACGAAGAGCCTGTACACATCGACATCACCGCGCATACGCAGAGCGCCGATACGAGGAAGTGGCTGCCTGTCATAAATGTAAGACCTAAAGTTATAAGATACGGAACAGTTCCGGCTGCTATCCATGTCCCCACGGTAGCTCCGATCATAAGTATTATGAGCATGCACTCGAGTGACGGTGACACGCTGTTTATTATAGACGCGCTCATATCTTTCCATTTTATTCCAAGCGCAGTGCATCCGTAGATTATAAGCATGCCGATGCACATGGAAATAGGCACGTGAGCTTCAAATTTATACTTTATGATACATACTCCGAATATAATGACCATTATCATCAGAATAAGTACAGATCCCTTAAATGAACTTTTCTTTTCTTGTTTATTGATGATCATATTTCTGCTCCAGTTTTTAACTTCAGGTTTGCTCGGCCGCCGGGCGGCCCCACTATATTTTATTATTCATTGCTTATCTTTTTAATCATAACCCCAATATTCAATTCTTAAATGCGGAGAGGGCTCTTTGACAGGAGCTCTCTCCAAAATTATAACATATTGTATTTTTATTAGTTATTTTAAATTTTGACCAGCGATTTCTGTTGGTTTTGAATTGCTCTGATATTATTTCAGACGAAACTTTATCGCAGATCACTTTACCTGAGGCTACTCTGCAACGGCGTATTCCGCAAAATCAGCGCTGTTTTCTTCTGACTTGTCTGTCTTTGGCATTGCTATGCCTGTGAACGCCAGAATTATAGCTACTATCGGAGCTATGATGCCTACGAAGTAGTACGGAAGGTATTCCATTACAGGAACTCCGAGCGTCGCTGCAACGAATATGCCGCCTGAGCCCCACGGTACCATAGGCGCGAAGTAGGCTGCCATGTTTACGCATCTGCAGAGTACAGTCCTTCTGTAGCCAAGCTCATCGTATGACTTTCCGAACGCCTTTACAGGAAGTGATACTGAAAGGAACGGGTCTGCTGCGATAAAGTTGAATATGAATGTGCATACTGTTGTCGTAGTTACGAGAAGGCCGATGCGCTTTACAAGGCCTGATACTTTTCCGAGTATCACATCAACGATCTTCGTTCTGCCGATTATGCCTGCTATCCACATTGAGAATATCATTATTACGATAGTTCCCATCATTCCGTTCATGCCGCCTCTTGTGAGGATATTGTCTACGGCTTCTACGCCTGTATTTCCGACGAATCCGCTTATGAGGTAGCCGAAGGAATCCTTAAGACCTTCGCCCTGGAAAAGCACTGCTACGATAAGGGCAGAGAAGAACGCTACGAATCTCGTAGGGATACCCGGGAGCTTTACAGCCATGCAGATTATCATGAGTATCGCCGGGATAAATGCAACAAATGAAAGATTGAAGTTTTCACTGAGGCCGTTAAGTACTGCCTGAGTGCTCTCAAGTACTCCGTCGCCGCCTGCTGAAGCGTATTTTACGCCAATAACGGCGTATATTACTGCAGATATTATAAATGCAGGGATGTTTGCCGCCATAGAAGCCTTTGTGCCTTTGTATGACTCAACGCCTGAGATACTTTCAGAGAATACCGGTATGTCTGCCATCGGTGACTGGGCGTTTCCGAAGAATGCTCCGCCTACTATAGTAGATACCATTATGGCCGGGTTTATGTCCATTGCAGTTCCTATACCGAGGAATGCAACGCCTAATGTGCCTACCGTCGTCCATGACGAGCCTGTAAGCATGCTCATGAGAGCTGTGAGTAAGAATGATAACGGCAGCACCAGCGCCGGTGACAGTAATTTTATTCCGTAATATATAAGAACGGGAACTGTTCCGCTGGCTATCCACGAGCCTACTACCATACCGATAGTAAGTATGAGGATGGCTGCTTCCATACATCCGGCTATGGAAGTATATGCATTTTCCATCAGTTCCTTCCATGATATTCCGAGATGTATACCATATATAGTGATAGGGATCGTCGCTGTCATCAGCGGAATATACGGATCCAGCTTCAAAACGAGAACGCCTACAAGAAGTATCACGGTAACTGCTGCCATGACGAGCAGCGAACCGCCGAAGGTAGCGCTCTTTTCAGTCTTTATCTGCTTCATTGTTTCATACTACCTGACTCCGAATATTCCGAAGACTCCGGATCAGATGCTCTCCTTTCCTCGTTTAACCTAATGATGTAGACTTTTCTACGGCTACTCCTACGCTGTCCATAACGCTTGCGTACATACCTGTCTTGTTCATTCTGTAAACAGCTTCGATAGTTACGCCTGCAGGAGATGTCATAAGGTCAAGAACGTCTAAAGGATGCTTGCCTGTCTGTGATACCTTCATTGAAGTTCCGATGAGGTTTTCGAGAGTAAGAGCTCTCGCGTCCTTTCTTGAGAAGCCTGCTCTTACGCCTGCGTCGATCATAGCGCTTAAGAAGTGAAGTATGTATGCAGGACCTGCGCAGCTGTATGCTGTGAATGCGTCAAACATATCCTGACGGATCTTCATTACCTGGCCGATAGATTCGAGTACCTGGTTAAGTATTTTGAGGTCAGCCTCTTCAGTTACTGCGTTAGGGTAGATAACGCTGTAGCCGTGCTTTGTCTCTGTGAGAGTGTTAGGCATTATCCTTACTACCTTCTGTTCTTCGCCGAGCCATTCTGCGTAATTTTCTACGAGGATGCCTGCGCATATAGTAGCGAGTACTGTATCGCTGCTGAGGTAAGGCTTTACTTCTGCGCATACGCCAGGAGCATCCTGAGGACGAACTGCGAATATTACGAGGTCTGCGTTTTCTACAGAGCTCTTAGTATCCTTGCAAGGGTTCAGGCCGTATGTTTCAGCAAGGTAATCTACTCTTGCGCCTACGATGTCATATACGTATATTTCTTCAGCCTTGAAATAAGGATTCTTTACCATTCCCTGAATTATTCCTTCAGCCATCATTCCGCCGCCGATAAAACCGATCTTCTTACCCATTTTCTTTCTCCTTTACGATTTTACGATTCTTTACCCATTATTGTTACATTAATACCGTTTTCTTCAAATTTCCGTCTTACATATGCAAGTGTATCTTCTGAAGGTTCCTCATATTTTTCCTGTATGATATCGACCTCTCTCGCCTTTGAAATTCCCATGCTGTGATACGGCAGGAAATTTACTGTTTTAAGGTCATGCTGTTTCATAAACTCGCACAGAGCATTTGTATTTTCAACAGTATCATTCAGAGGATGAATAAACGGAACTCTTATTATTATCTTTCTGTTGATGTCAGGGTCTTCAGAAAGCCTTATAAGATTTTCCCAGATGATATCCGGGTACTGTCCTGTAAGTTCTTTGTGAGTTTCCCTGTCCATATGCTTCAGGTCATAAAGTATGACGTCCGATATCCCGGCAAGTTCAAGCAGATCGTCATACTTGCCGAAGCCGCTCGTGTCGGCTGCTACAGATATTCCGATACTTTTGCATTTCTGAGCTACATTTATCGCAAACGGCGCGTTAGCAAGTATTTCGCCGCCGCTCAACGTTACGCCGCCGCCCGACGCTTCGTAGAAATCTCTGTCTTTTAATATCTCTTCTACTACCTCGTCAACTGTCATTTCATTTGATTTTGAATATAACGCTTCTGACGGACAGGCTTTTATGCATTTCATGCATCTGGCGCACTTTATCATGTCTGTGAAAATAGTTCCGTTCTCGAATGAAAGTGCTCCCTGCGGACAGCTTTTTATGCACTGTCCGCATTTGATGCACTTGTTTTCTTTGTACAGAAGCATGAAATAAGGGGATATCATTTCAGGATTGTGGCACCACGCGCATTTCAGCGGGCAGCCCTTCAGGAATACGGTCGTGCGTATTCCCGGGCCGTCCTCTGTAGAAAAGCGCTGTATGCCCCCTACGTAGCAGCTGTCTTTCCTTAGCATGGATTGTGAGCAGTTCTTGCGATAACGTTTTCCTGAACGTCCTTGTCGAGTTCAGTGAAGTAAGCAAGATATCCTGCTACACGTACGAGAAGGTTTCTGTACTTTTCAGGCTCCTTCTGAGCAGCTCTTAATGTATTGTTATCTACAACGTTTATCTGGATGTGTTCACCCATATTGTCAAAATATGTCTGGATAACGCTTCTTAATATTTCACGTCCCTTTTCACCCTGTACGCTTCTCGGATCGAATCTCAGGTTGTAGAGGCAGCCGTCCTTTGCGTTCTTCTGATCGAGCTTTGCTACTGATTTTACAGTCGCAGTAGGACCGTTTACATCACGTCCCATTACAGGAGAGCAGTTATCGTTTACGCCTTCATAAGCGAAACGTCCGTCTGCTGACGCGAGTACGCACTTACCCTGTGAAACGTTCATTGACTGTGATTCTACAACTACCTGGTAGTTGCCGCCTCTTGAATCCTTGTATCTGCCGAGGCTTTCCGCATAATGCTTTACGATGCCTGCTGCGATAGCGTCAACATAATCGTTGTCATTACCGTACTTAGGAGCCTTGTTGAGGAGAGTGAGTCTCATAGCTTCTGCGCCTTCAAAGTTGTTGTGGAGAGCTTCCATAAGCTCGTCGATAGTATAGAGCTTTTCTTTGAAGATAATAGTATCTATAGCTGCGATAGCATCCGTAACGTTTCCGATACCGTTGATGAACGCGCCTGATTCTGAGAATCTCGCACCGCCCTCCTGTACTGACATGCCCTTGTCGATGCAGTCGTTTATCATCATTGAAGCGAATGCTACAGGTGCTCTGTCCGCATGCATAGAGCCTACTGCGTTGAAGCCTGTGAGCATGAGGTCTACAAAGTAATCGATCTGCTTGTAGAGCGCGTCAACGATCTTTTCTTTTGTATCTAATGTATGAAGCTCGCCTGTCTTGATACCGAGCTGCTTCTTTGTGATAGGATCCCAGCCGTTGTGAAGAACGAGCTCGAGGCACTTGAGCAGATTTACGTAGCCTACTGTAGGACGTCCATCTGAGCAGCCTGCAACGATAGGCTGTACGCATCCCTGGATACCCCAGTTTCTTGCTTCCTCTGCAGAAACTCCGAGCTTTTCCATTACCATAGGAACGACCAACTCGTCATTGAAGAACGCCGGTGTAGCGAGTCCGTCCTGGATCATCTTAAGGCCTTCCTCGATAAGGTCTTCTGAGAGGCCCTTGAAGTATCTTACTGAAGCTGTAGGCTGCGATGTCTGTACATCTCTGTTTGCACGGAGCGCAAGGAAAGACATTTCATTGGTAGCGTCGCTGCCATCTGCCTTCTGACCGCCTACGATAAGGTTCTGCCAGATAGGGTATCCTGCGAATGAAGAGCTGTAGAACTTATCTCTGAGCTTGAGGATATCTGTGAACTTTATATAGAGGCATTCTACGTATTCCATAGCCTTCTCTTCAGTGATGCGGCCTTCCTTTAAATCATTTACATAGAAAGTATTCATGTACTGGTCGAATCTGTGAAGCGAAGTTCCATGGCCGTTTGCTTCGATAGAGATGATAACGTGGATGAACCATACCATCTGGATAGCTTCTGCAAATGTCTTTGGAGCTTCGATAGGGATCCTGCTGCATATATCACTTATTTCGAGGAGTTCAGCCTTTCTTACAGGATCCTTTTCCTCTGCTGCCTGCTTTGCTGCGAGCTCGCTGTAGCGGTGAGCGTAAGCTTCTGCTGCATCGATAGTGATTATTACTGCGTTCCAGAAGTCTACCTGTCTCATCTTTTCTACGCTGTCAACTACGCACTCTTCGATCTTTTTGCGGCATCTTTCTCTCTGATAGCCGAGACCGTGTTCGAGAGCTGTCCAGTAGTCAGGTGTGAGGTGGCCTGTACCGCAGTCTCTGTTGCCGATAGTCATAACGCCTGCGCTCTCAGCTTCCTTCGCTTCTTCTGAAAGCACCTTCTCTACAGCCTTGTCGAAGCTTCTGCCTCTCCACTTTTCGAGTATCTCAACAAGTTCCTTCTTTTCTTCTTCGCTTATTTCAAGCGGGTCGCTCGGTCTTGTCTGGAAATCGTCGATCTCATCTATTATCCACTCTGAGAAATACTCAGGGAATACAGGAGCGCATCTCGGCTTGTCGTTGTGGTTTCCGACTATAAGCTCTCCTTCCTGAATGTAAATCGTCATATTTCTTAATATATGAGAAAGTGCGTATGCTCTCTGCAGTACAGGTGTTTCTACTGCGTACTTTTCATAGGCTTCTGTGGCGAGACGTGCTCTTTCTACACTTAAACTTGGTTTTGCATCCTGCTGCATCTGCTTGAGCTTTGCTATACGGTCTGTCATATTTGTTCCTCCTTGAATCATATCTGAAATAAACGATCTTCGTTTTTCCCGGGGTGCTTTGTTTATTTCTTGACAACAGTTTACGGAGATTTTAGTATTAAGTAAAACGTTCAAATTCGATATCAGATATAAGTTTTACTAATACGGAGGCTGAAATGAATGCATCAAAATATGAAATTATCCTTAAGATAGTAGACACTAACAGCTTTTCAAAAACGGCAGAATATTTTCAGTACAGCCAGTCAGCAATAAGCCAGACTGTCAAGGCAATGGAAGCGGAATACGGTATAACATTATTCCACCGCACGCCTCACGGCGTGATACCGACTACAGCACTTGAAAAGCTGCTGCCGACCCTTTACAATATCGCATATGAATCAAGGCGCTTGAACGAACAGCTTGAAGAACTCGCAGATATACAAAACGGGACCATAAGATTGGGAAGCTATGTCAGCGTTTCCTGCTACGGCCTTCCGGAGCTTATCCACCAGTACAGTAAGCTCTACCCTAAGGTAAAATTTGAACTGTATCAGCTTGATGACATACCTGCTGTAAACATGCTCAGGAAAGGTCAGATCGATGCCTGCATAATGTGTGACCCGCACGAAAAAGGTCTGAAATTTCTTGAACTTTATGAAGATCCGTTTATAGTCGTGGTACCTGAGGACTTTCCTGCGGTAAACAACCGATATATACCGCTCGAGGAGCTTCGACACACACCGTTCATATTCCTTGATCTCGGCTATTCATCATATATAAACGAGATATTTGACAAGAGCGGAGTCAGACCCGATACTATTTACACGATGACTGATGACAGAACGATACTCGCCATGGTAGAGCGCGGCTTCGGCTTCTCCATACTTCCAAAGCTCACTCTTGCCAGAACGCCGTATAAGGTCAAAACGCTTTACACAAACCCTAATATTTCAAGGAATATAGGCTTTGTAGTCAGAAATGGCGATTACAATTCACGCGCGCTCAAGACTTTTATAAAATTTGTCAGGAACAACATAAGCGTGCTTGGATGATAACGTAAAAAAACTCCGAAACGTCTGCAAGATAGTTTCGGAGTTTTTCTATTGCTGATGAAATTAAGAAAGTGGCTTTTCTTTCGTATATCTGTATGATAGCCAATATTTTCTGTTAAGTAAAACCAGCTTTTTTGATGTAAGTCATAAGCTAAACTTATATCATAGTAAATTTTATCTATACAAATATTCCTATGCCAACATGTATTTTGTTAAAAAACAGGTTATGCCACCCTCTCTAAAGTATATACCGCTGCTGAAGCGCCTGTGTCTGCACTGCCGTTTTCTGCCTCATCTGTCCATTTGTTTACGAAATACATGCCTATGAGAACTTCTGCGACTATTATTATTATCAGAGCTATCAAAAGCATTATCCCGCGCTTTTTATTGTTGTTCATCTTGTTTTCTCACCTTTTCATTACACAGTATTATTATGAATGCCTCATGCAGTTTAGCGTCACTGCTGCAACAGGCATATATAAATAATATCTTATTATACCTAATGTGTTTTTTCAACTTAAAATGTCTGCCAGCGCGCGTCACCGCGCGAGTGTGGGCGCAACAGGCAGCGATGCTGCAAAAAACAACGCTGCATGCCGACCGCCGTGTCCGTGTGGCAGCCTGCATGCAGTGTCGCAAATAGGTTTTTAAAAATTATGAAATATACTTTTTTGCATTAATTAATTTGTTGAGCTATTGTTCTGCTTTCCGCGAAGGCGATTCTTCTTCTGCGCCTCGAAGTCTTTGAGTGAGTCGAGTGCCTGACCAGTGAGCGGTATGAGCGCTATCATGTTGAATACAGTCATGAGTCCGATGCCTACATCGCCGAGGTCCCATACGAACGTGTATGCCGCCAGGCCTCCTATGAATAGCATGACGAGAGCAACTACTTTGTACGCCGTCTGTGACACCCAGTTGTCGCCGAAAAGATATGCGACGTTTGAGCGCGCGTAGAATAATATTCCGAGGAATGTCGTGAAGCTGAACAGCCAGAGGACTGCGGCTATGAATATGACGCCTGCCTCTCCCATGTGCCATGACATGGCTGCCTGCAGCAGCCCCATGCCTTCCTGACCGGCTATTACACTTTCAGGTACTACGAGCATGATGAGCGCTGTGCATGTGCAGAGGAGCGTGTCTATAAATACTCCGAACGCCTGCATCAGTCCGACTTTTGCAGGGTGCGATGCTTCTGCGGCTGCCGCAGCGCAAGGCGCTGAACCGCTTCCGGCTTCATTTGAGAACAGACCACGCTTTACTCCGTTCATGAGTACGGCGCCGAAGGCGCCTGATGCTGCCTGTCTGAGACCGAACGCTTCTGTGAATATATTCTTGAACGCCGTGCCGAGCTGACCGATATTCGTGAATATCATATATAATGTAAGAATTATGTATATACCTGCCATGATCGGTACGAGAACGTCAAGGACCTTTACTGTCGCATTCTTTCTGAGAACGATTATCGCTGCGAGTATCACTAACACCGATACGGTGTATATGGGCGGTATATTGAAAGCATTCTCAAACGACGATGTTACCGAGTTGCTGACTACCTGGCTTATGCCGCACCAGCATATCAGGCCTGATAGCGCAAAGAGTATCGCAAGTACGCTTTTTCTCGGTGCGCCTTTTCTTTTTGAGTTTATCCAGTCGTGTATATAATACGCAGGACCTCCGCGATATCCGCCATACAGTGGATCCTTCTGTTTATGGAGCTGCGCGAGCGTCGCTTCTACAAATGCTGTAGCTGAACCGATAAGCGCCGTTACCCACATCCAGAATACTGCGCCGGCGCCGCCTGCTGACACTGCGGCTACTACGCCTACGAGATTTCCCATGCCTACTCGTGTGGCTGTAGATACTATGAGCGCCTGGAGAGCTGATATCCCGCCGCGTTTTTTTCCCTTGCCTACGCCTGCATGCTCGAGAACTGCGCGGATCATATCCGGCACAAGCCTTATCTGAAGGAATCTCGTCCTTATCGTAAAATAAATTCCTGCAGGTACTAAAATCAGTACTATCAGTGGAAACTGAATGCTTCCATCACCCGGAAGCGGTATCCTCAGCCAGTCTCCCCACAGGAAGTAACATATCCTGCTTATAAGCGTGATCACATGATCCATTATAAAACCTCATTCTAACACTTTCTTGTAATATATCCCATATTACGACATTTCATCTGTCATATTTGGGGTTGCACCTTTCCACGTATGATTATATAGTAGAAACAAGTATTTGTTAAATTGATAGTATGCATGGTGTCGATCGAATTTTTTGATCATATAAAGTATATGATGTTATGTGAGCACTAACCGCCGCACATGTAAAATATCGCAGACTGTCGGCATCCGCATGGATAAAGGAATTCTAAATAATGGACATAAAAAATCTTACTACATTTCTGCGTGTCGCAGACCTCGGTGGATTTACCCGCGCCGCTACAGAGCTCGGCTATTCGCAGTCTACTGTATCTTTCCAGATAAAACAGCTTGAAGAGGAGCTCGGGACGCCGCTTTTTGAACGCGTACGCCATACCGTTACGCTGACCGAGCGCGGGCGCGAGGTGCTGATGTACGCGCAGCAGATAACAAAGCTTGAAAAGGAAATGAAAATGTCTGCAAGCGAGGAGCATCCCGCAGAGGGTCTCGTGCGCCTGACAGCGCCGAGCTCGCTTGCCCCTATCCTGCTCGGCGGCGCATACCCTGAGTTTCGCAGGCGTTATCCGGGTATCGCGCTTAAAATAATAGAGGCAGACACACAGGAGATGTTCCGCCTTATAAACCACAATGAAGCAGATATCATGCTGACTCTCGACAATCACATATACAGCTCTGAATACGTCCTGCTCTACGAATCTCAGATAGGCGTCCATTTTGTTGTGCAGGCAGGTCATCCTCTGGCGGATGCTGAAGCTGTGACGCTTGAAGAGCTCCTTAGGGAACCGTTCCTGCTTACTGAGCGCGGCATGAGCTACAGGAGGCTGCTCGACGAGCAGCTTGCGGCAAGGTCGCTTGAGATAACGCCTGTGCTTGAGTCAGGAAATGCATATCAGTTGTGCGCGCTGGTCGCGCAAGGCGTCGGGATATCATTCCTGCCGGACCATGTGACTGCTGACGCTGTCCGTGATGGTTCCATCGTGATCCTCAATGTTCCGGATATAGATATCACGATATGGAAGCAGCTCCTTCATCACAGGAATAAGCTGCTTTCGCCTGCGATACAGGGAGTCGTTGATTACTGCAAAATGATTTAACAGGATTTTAAAAATCTGATCGATCTGGGTGATATAATATTAATGAAGCAGATCATAGTGCTTTTATTTTACATGTGATGTTTATGGAAAGAAGGAATTTATAATGTGGATACTGTTTGCCTGCGGTTCGGCGCTTTTCGCCGGTCTGACATCTATACTTGCAAAATGCGGTATAAGAAAGACTGATTCTGACGCGGCTACTGCCATACGTACTATCGTCGTGCTGATATTTTCGTGGATAATGGTTCTCATCACCGGTTCTCTTCATGAGATAACGTCTATTGCGCCGAAAACGTGGATATTCCTGATATTGTCAGGTCTGGCGACAGGCGCTTCGTGGCTGTGTTATTTCAAGGCTCTGCAGCTGGGTGATATAAATAAGGTCGTGCCTATAGACAAATCGAGCACAGTTCTTACAATAATACTTGCGTTCGTGATACTCGGTGAGACCGTCACCGGTCTTAAGGCGCTTGCTGCAGTGCTTATCGGCGTCGGAACTATGATGATGATAGAAAAAAAGCCTTCTGCGGGAGTGGCAAACGGCGGCGCGACATCCGCAGGTCTTTCCGGCTCGCATGTATCAGAGCGCAGCTGGCTCATATATGCGCTGCTTTCTGCAGTGTTTGCCAGCCTGACTGCCATACTCGGAAAGATCGGTATAGAAGGCGTAGAATCGAATCTCGGAACTGCCATACGCACATGCGTAGTCCTGCTTATGTCGTGGCTCATAGTATTTGTAAAGGGCAAGCAGCACACGCTGCATGATATACCGCGCAGCGAGCTTGGTTTTATATGCCTTTCCGGTCTGGCTACGGGCGGCTCGTGGCTGTGCTATTACAAGGCTCTGCACGATGGGCTCGCAAGTGTTGTCGTTCCTATAGACAAGCTCAGTATACTTATATCTATAGCGTTCTCATACTTTGTATTTGGAGAGCGGCTTTCGCGTAAGTCGGCTGTCGGACTTTGCCTTATCGTTGTCGGTACTCTATTGATGATAAAATAAATATTAAATAATAAATATTATATTAATTGGCCTCATCCTGTTAGTGCGCCGGGCGCACGCTCGTGTATGGCAGAACAGCCCGCGCGGTTCGACCGCGCGGGCTGTTCTTTATTCATTCGTTATTCATTAATGCCGCTGTTTTTCTTTTCTATTCCGTCTTTTAACGTGTCTTCTATGGTCTTTACGTCTATAGGCTTTGCTATGTAGCCGTCCATGCCTGCGTCCTTGCACATTTTGCGGTCGCTCGCGAACGTGTTGGCTGTCATTGCAAATATAGGAATATCGTGGTCAGGGCGCTTGCTTGCGCGGATGCGCTTCGTCGCCTCTATGCCGTCCATTACAGGCATCTGCATGTCCATGAACACTGCGAAATACTCGCGCAGACCTGACGCTTCGAATCTTTCAAGGCCGAGCTTTCCGTTTGCCTCCCAGTCAACTGTAAGGCCTATAGTCTGAAGAAGTTCTGTCGCTATCTCGGCGTTAAGGGCGTTATCCTCTACCAGCAGGACCTTTCTGCCTGTGAACATGTCGAGGTCTTCTTCCTCCTCAGCCTCTGCAGCGAGCGCTGCCTGACGCTGTTCCTCTGTCGGTGCAGTGAACGGTATCTCGACTATAAATGTCGAGCCCTTTCCAAGCTCGCTCTCTACCTTCAGATCTCCGCCCATCAGGTCTGTAAAGCCTTTTACTACAGACATTCCGAGACCCGTGCCTTCTACCTGAGATATGCGGCTGTCCTCTGCTCTCATATAGTCCTCAAATATATGCTCTACAAAGTCCTCACTCATACCGATACCGTTGTCTGTACATGTGAATCTGTAGCGGTCGTCAGGGATATACTCAAGCTTTACGTCTATCTTTCCACCGTCGGCAGTGTATTTTACAGCATTTGATATTATATTTATCATTATCTGACCGAAGCGGCTCGCATCGCCTACGGCTACGAGGTCTTCGCAGTTGCTTTCCATTGTGACAGTCTGCTCTTTTTTGTCAGACATAGGTTTAAGTATGTCAACGCTGCCCTTCAGGCATCTGTCCGGTATGAACGGCGCGTTTACAAGCTCTGCGCGTCCGTATTCGAGCTGGTTGACATCGAGTATCGAGTTTACAAGCGACAGGAGATATTTTCCCTCGCTCGTTATGCTTTCGAGCGCATCATCGAGTCTCGGCGTATCAAACTTGTATTTCTGAGCTATCTGAGTCATTCCAAGGACTACGTTGAGAGGTGTCCTTATGTCATGGCTCATCTTTGAGAAGAAGTTCTGCTTTGCTGAGTTAGCCTTTTCTGCTTCATTGAGTGCTTCCACAAGCGCTTCTGATATGCGCTGCTGCTCTCTTCTTGTCTTTAATGAATACAGATACAGTATTATGAAGAATATCGCTATGAGCACGCATGCTATCAGCACGATCAGATACGACGGATGATCGAACATATATGCCATAAAGTTTGGTGCAGCCGACTCCTCAAGATATGACTGAACTATCTCACCTCTGAGCTGTGATGAAACATCTGACAGCGTCTTTTCCCAGAGGCCGTAAAAATTAACATCATCATTTGCGTTTACTCCCATCTGTATATCGAGCGACGCGCCCGGTACGATGTCTGCGCGCAGTCTGTTCTGTACATCCTCACGTGCTATCATCTGTGCAGAGTATGTCTTCATCAGCACGCCGTCAACAGTCCCGTTCACTAACGCCTGAACACATTCACTGCTGCTGTTCAGCTCTGTTATCTCTGCAGACGGCCACATAGCAGTAAGGATCTCTTTCATGGCTATATTGTCGTCTACAATACCTATCCTTTTTATCTTTTCAGATGCGCCTCTTACCCTGAGCACAGATACAGACGTTGACATGTACGGATTTGTTATCTTGTATCTCGTTTGAGTTTCGTCCTCGTAATATCCGTCGAGATCCATCCAT
>CAVGTL010000018.1:0-25771 GCA_963632005.1 Succinivibrio sp. | reverse complement strand
GCTTTGCTGACTTTTTTCACGGTTGCGAGTCAGCATTTTTGTTGTATAGCTGTTTTGCTGACTTTTTCTGCGGCTCCGGGTCAGCATTTTTGTTGTATAGCTTGTTTTGTTGACTTTTTTCGCGGCTGTGAGTCAGCATTTTTGTTGTATAGCTGTTTTGCTGACTTTTTCTGCGGTTGCGAGTCAGCATTTTTATTGTGTAGCGGTTTTGCTGACTTTTTCTGCGGCTTTGGGTCAGCATTTACAAGATAATATATCTACAAAAAAGTATGAATTTAAACAAAGGAGGGCGACATAAATGTTTTATGATATATTTTCACTGATATCTGCAAGTACTATACTGCTCCTTTGCGTGCTTTTTCTTATAACCGGTGTGAATAACAGGTCAACGCACATGCTTTTATGGGGTGCGGCTGCCACTGCTTACAGTTGTATGTTTCTGCTGGATGCGTTTTCGGATGTTATTCCTGTAGTCGAGGTATATTACGCAGCGCGGGAGTTATTGGCGCTTGCGGGTTCGTGGCTTTTTCTTCAGGGCAGCGCTCTGTTCTTTCAAAAGCATATCCCAAAGGCGGCGCATATACTGACGGCGTGTTTCTGTGCTCTTATAATATTGCAGCTTGCGCCGTTGCGGCTTTCCAGAGTTGTAGTTATGCCTAACTTACTGTACTGCTCGGGGCTTGTTATCGCGTCAGGGCTTATGTTTCTGCTTTATTCGTGGGACATGATATTTCCTGAGAAGATATGGACAGGCGTCCTGCTGCTCCTGTGGAGTATACTAATGAATCAGACGGGATTCACTGACAGGGACGATCTATTGACGGACGCTATACACGGTGTCGGTGTATTTACGGTGACGGCGCTCATCATGCTGCTCATACTCGTGAGTGACAAGAAAACGCAGATACTAACGCAGAAGCTCTCAGAAGAATTACAGCTTGCGGAAAAGCAAAAAAACGAGCTTCTTGAAAATATATCGCATGAGATAAAAACACCGATAACGCTGATACAGGGCTACACGGAAACGCTTCTTGAACGCGAGGAGGACGCGGCGACGCGTCACGAGTATCTTGAAATGCTTTATACAAAGGCCCATATGCTTTCCGTACTGGCGGATGATTTTGCGCAGGCGATGACGTCTGACTCTCAGGATATAGAATACAGATTTTACGAAATGACGGCGGCCGAGCTCTTTGAGCCGCTGATATCCCAATGCCGAGATCAGGCTGAGCGCGCCGGGCGCGCCTTTACGTCGCATTTTTCCGCAGAACGCGGCTGCATTATAGTAGCGGACAGCGGAAGGATACAGCAGGCCGTGTCGAATCTTATGAATAACGCATTGCGCCACACTCCGCCCGGCGGAGCGATAACGGTCGATTTGGAATGCGCTGTAATAACGACTGAACTAACTGAATTTGCAGATACGCTGCAGACAAAGGATCAGAATACAGATGATATATACGAAGATGACAGTAACGGTGTAATAATTTTCTCAGTCTCCGACGAAGGCACAGGAATATCGCCGTCAGACCTGCCCCATATATTTGACAGAAGCTACAGCCGAGGCAGCATAAGCGCACGCACCGGAGGCCGCCCGTTCTCAGGCCTCGGACTGTACATATCAAAAAATATCATAGAAGCCCACGGCGGCAGAATAACAGCAGAAAACCGCCCGACAGGCGGCGCAAGATTTTCTTTTGAACTGCCGTTTTACACTTATGAATAATTCATTTACCGTCAAGACCTCAGGTGCAAAATATGAAGATGAAAAATAAAACATGTATTTCTGAAAACATAATACCGATATCGCTTGCCGCGCTATTTTTTGCCGTATACAGCTTTGCGTATCTGGAGCGCTACTCGGGCAGCGACTTTTCAAACGGTATATACGCAGGAAGCGCCGCCGCGCAGGGCGGCGGCGCGGCGCTGACTGCTGTATTCCTGCTTTACGCCGCAGGAAATATCGTAAACGGCGGCGCCGCAGAAAAGCTCGGAGGCCGCACCTCCGTGATAATAGGCGCAGGCAGCTCATTTATAATGAGCATAATGACGATACTCCTCATAACAGACGGAACAGCCGCATCACAGGCAGGCGCAGTCGCCCTGTGGATACTGCGCGCCGTAAACGGCTACATGCAGAGCTTCCTGTGGCTAGGCGGAGTCCTGATGATAAAAGAATTTTTCAGCGAAAAAAGCCGCGGCACAGGCATAGGCGTGATAAACAGCGCGTCAGGCGCGGCGCATATACTCACATTTGCAGCGCCGCAGCTCATAATCACAGCATCTCCCGCCGCCGCGGCACTCATAGCCGCCGCGCTCATATCATTTACAGCAGTTTACGGCGCAGCGCGCAGACAGCGCGCCGGATCGGCAAAGCCCGACCGCGGCAGCCGGGAAAAGCCGCACAGCCCGTATGCGGCGACTCCCGCATACCTGTTATCAAAAAGCGATATTTCATCAAAAAGCGATATTTCGCCCGCAGAAACAAAAGCCGACGCCCCAGAAATGTATGATAAAACGCCCGATAATGAGCCCGACAAAGCGCAGCATCATTTCGACCCGGACCTCAGCATTAACGCCGCCGCGCGCCCGTCAAAAGAAAAAACGCAACAAAGCGCGCCCGCAGACAAAGCATCTGTAACAAAAGACAGAAATTTCCTGATGTGGTGCGCCATAGCCTTCCTCTCAAGCCTCTGCAGATACGGCCTGCTGAAATGGATATCAGTCTATTACGCCAGCGCGCTGCGCGAGGCGATAAGCGCGGACAGCGCCGCAGAAACGGTCCTTGCTGCTGGTATGGGAGTCGGCACGCTCGTAATATGCATAATTACAGAAAAATACTTCAGAGAAAACAGAGCGCTTACAGCCGCGGCATCCGCGGCGCTTTGCGCCATGCTCATAGCAGTGTTCCCGTCGCAGACAGAGCTCGCGACCATCATGACCGGAATATTCTTCACAGGATTCTTTTTATACGGCATAAACGGAATATTATGGCTTACGGCGCTCGACAGCGAGGCCACTGGAAAAGTAGCAGGCATATTCAACGGCTGCGCCTACATAGGCGCGGCGGCGCAGGAGCTCATATCGCAGACCGTCCTGTCAGGAACAGACAACGGCATACTCGTATTTCTCGTCATGGAGCTCGTCTGCATCGTAATGACAGTGCTTTCAGTGTTCATATGCAGAAAAAATACAATCATACTTGCGGCAGAGGAAGCGGCACAGAATCGTTGAAAAATGAATACTTGTATACAATCTCCCTGATATTCTTTAAAATTCCTTTAAAAACTCTTTGAAAAAACTTTTGAAAATTATGACGATTTTCTTAAAAACCCCCTTTATATTAGAACCATGCTCAGACACAACGGCAAGACAATTTAAGATCAGAATGATCTGAGATCAATAAATTTAATATAACGAAGACCGTATTTCAGAAGGTCCTTAAAATTTCTGCTTCTTCACAACGGCGTGAAGGGTCAGGAAGTTTAAGGATCTTTTTCTTTTATCAGGATGCTCCTGATGAAGACCGGAGCCAAAATGTTATGAAATAACCTGCGGGCCGGGCCCGCGCACGGTCGGAAAATTATTCGTTGATCTGATTCGCTGATCTGCTTCATAAATTGCAAAGCCGAAAAAATGAGAGAAAAGGAGGATGTCAGCATATGAAAGAGAAAGGAAAGAGTACGTTCGGCTACACGCCGGAACAGTACAGAACATTTAAGAAGAATGCATGGAAGGCGCTGCTCGGATTTTCCGTATTATATTGCTTCCTGTATTGCGGAAGGCTGAACTTAAGCTCAGCGATGCCGCTTATGATGGAAGAGGAGGGCTGGACAGCGGCGCAGCTCGGTATCCTCTCGTCGGTATTTTTCTGGACATACGGTATAGGCCATCTGTTTAACGGAAGGCTCGGAGAGATAGTCGGAGTAAACCGGTTCATCGTAGGGTCGGTGCTTCTGTCAGCAATAGTAAATATCGTAATAAGCTTCCAGAGCTCGCTCCCGGTGATAATAGTCCTCTGGGGCATAAACGGATACTTCCAGTCGATGGCGTGGGCGCCTGGAATGTCGCTCCTGTCAAAGTGGTGGCCTGGCAACTCAAGAGGCTTCGCTACAGGCATGGCGAACGGCTTCTCGGGCTTCGGTCAGGCGGTAGCGATGGTCGCAGTGCTCGTTTCATTTACGGTAGCGCCGTCTATGGGATGGAGAGCGGCGTTCATATTCCCTGTAGTTATAGCGGCTGCAATGACAGTTATTTACATATTTATGGTAAAGGCAAACCCGCAGGCCGTAGGGCTTCCTGATTATCAGGACAGCAGCTCAAACGCTGAGCAGGAAAAGAAGATGGCAGACGTTATAAACGGAAAGGGCAAGCTTTACCCGTACATCTACCTCGTAAAGCAGTGGAAGTTCGACATTTGGCTGCTCATAATAGCATTTGCAAACATAGCGAGATACGGACTCCTCACATGGGTACCGCTTTACTTTACTAACAGTATAGGCGTGGACATCAGCGAAGGCCTGATGGGAAGCCTGCTCCTGCCGATAGGCATGGGCCTCGGAACTCTCATCATCCCGACACTGACTGATAAATATTGCAAGGAAGACAGACTTCCTGCCGTTATCCTCTGCGCTGTGATAGGCGGAGCGGCTATAGTAGGACTGCTCTTTACTACAAACATGCTCTTAGTCAGCACGCTGCTTTTTATAGCAGGATTCTTCCTCTACGCTATAAACGGCCTCGTATGGGCGTTCGCACTCGACGTAGGCGGCAGACAGTTCGCAGGCACGGCAAGCGGCATACTCGATTTCGTAGCTTATCTGGGCGCGTCAGTACAGGCTTTAGTGTTCGGCTTCTCAGTCGAAAAGGGCAACTGGAACATGCTTTTCGTAACTATCGCAGCTGTATGCGCAGCAATGGTAATACTCTCGCTGATAGCGTCACGCGGCTCATCGCACAAGGCAGCTCTCGCAGAGGCTCATTAATATATTAAGAAAATGGAATTAAAAGAATTATTCAGGAGGAAAAGAAAATGACAACAATTAAAGGATTACCGGAAGTAAATATCAACGGACTGCCTGCAGTTAAGAGAAATGTGCTGCTCAACCCGGGCCCTGCAACGACTACAGACAGCGTAAAGTACGCACAGGTAGTGCCTGACATCTGCCCGAGAGAAAAGGAATTCGGACAGATCATGAAGGAAATGGGCGAAGACCTCGTTAAGATAGTCCACGGCGACCTCGACAAGTACACTGCAGTACTCTTCTGCGGCTCAGGCACTGTAAACATAGACGCGTGCGTAAACTCGCTCGTTCCTGCGGATAAGAAGATCCTCGTAGTAAACAACGGCGCTTACTCAGGCCGCGCTGCAGAGGTCTGCGAGTATTACCACATCGACCACGTAAACCTGAAGCTGCCTATCACAGTTCCTATCGACGTTGAAAAGGTAGAAGAAGCGCTTAAGAGCGACCCTGACATAGCCGTAGTTTACTGCTGCCACCACGAAACAGGCACAGGCGTCCTCAATCCTATAAGAGAAGTCGGCGCAGTCGCTCACAAGTACGGATGCGCGATGGTAGTAGATACAACGTCTTCATACGCTATGATCCCTATCGACATGGACAAGGACAACCTCGATTTCGTAATGGCTTCCGCTCAGAAGGGCCTCATGTCGATGACAGGCCTCTCATACGTCATCGGCAACACAGAGATGATTGAAGCGTCAAAGGACTACCCGACACGCTCATACTACACTAACCTCTACATGCAGTACAGCTTCATCAAAGAAAAGGGTGAGATGCATTTCACTCCTCCTGTACAGACTATTTACGCTACTCGTCAGGCTATAAAGGAATACTGGGAAGTCGGCGAGGAAGCAAAGTGGGAAAGACACCAGGCCGTATGGAAGGCTCTCGTAGACGGCGCAAAAGAGCTCGGATTTGAAATGATCATAAAGGAAGAGCACCAGTCAAGACTCGTAGTATCGCTCAAGTACCCTGACGACCCGGCGTTCAGCTTCGAAAAGATGCATGACCTGCTCTACGCAAAGGGCTTTACCATCTACCCGGGCAAGGTTTCTTCACTCCCGACATTCCGCCTGTGCGCTCTCGGAACGCTCGTGCCTGAGGACATTACGAACTTCTACGCAGCTATGAAGGAATCCCTCGGAGAAATGGGCGTAGCGATGCCTGTAGTTTACAACGAATAATAAAGAACAAATAATCAATAATGTACGAATAAAGCATCGACGCTGCGGCCCGCCGCATAGCAGGGGTGGAGGCCCCTGTTGGAGGCCACTTTTAAATATGCGCGGCGTCGGTGAGCTTGTAGCCGACGCCTCTGACGGTGCGAATGCATCCTTTAGGGGCGCCTGCCTTTTCAAGCTTCCTGCGCAGGTTGCTTATATGCACGGCGACAGTCCTTACGTCGTTCTCGAGCCCGTACGAGTCCCACAGCGCGTCGAATATCTGGCGCGGCGTAAAAACACGGTTAGGGTATTTTACGAGCAGGCACAAAAGGTCGTATTCCTTTGCCGTCAGATCGAGCTCGACCGGACCGAAGAACGCCGAATGTGATACAGTGTCGATATGTATATCTCCGAACGACGAAACAGGGCCGCCCGCGCTTATGCTGACGGGAGCGGATGATGCCTCGCCCGCGCTGAACGGTACGGCGCCGGACGATGAGCCGGGAGCGCCGGAAGGACCGGAGCCGTAAGCGGCGGCGCTCATGTGAGCGCGCCTGAGATGCGCCTGAACGCGCGCTGTCAGCTCAGTCAGGCTGAACGGCTTTGTTATGTAGTCATCGCCTCCTATGGAAAAGCCCATGACCTTATCCATATCCTTCGTCTTGCAGCTCATAAATATAACGGGTACGGAAGATACCTCGCGTATGCGGCTGCACAGCTCGTAGCCGTCGATGCCCGGCATCATGATATCAAGGAGCACGAGCTGAGGATGCTCCTTTTCCATAAGCTCGACTGCCTCGCTGCTGTCGTCGGTCCATATGATATCGTATCCCTGCCTTGTGAGATGCATGCGTATCATGTCTATGATATCCTTCTCATCATCAACTATCATGATCTTGTCCTGAGCCATATGTACCGCCTCCGTATCGATAAAATATCCTGAAATAATTATTACGAATTTTAATGCAAATAAATGTAAATAAATGTAAAAACATGCGCCGGCCCGGCCGGCCCACAGCGTTAAAAAAAACGCGCAGTTATTATACATTAAACATCGCAGGCGAACAAGTGCGGATGCGGCGGTATGATGCATAAATAAACATTAAAAAACAAGTATTGTGAAAAACGAGGAAAACGAAATGATAAAAAAGCAGAATATAACAGAAACAGAAGAGCTCTACGGCTCTATCATAGATATACTTGAAAAATGCGGCAGCAGAAGGCCGTTTCTCGTCTGCGGGCGCTCTTTTATGAGACGCCCCGTTTACGACATGCTCATGAAAAGCGATAGATTCAATATAACAGCGTTTCATGATTACGAGCCGAATCCTAAATACGAGTCTGTTGTAAAAGGACTCAGGAGCTTCCGCGAGAACGAGTGCGATTTTATAATATCAGCAGGCGGCGGCAGCCCGATGGATGTAGCTAAGAGCATAAAGGCGTTCATAAGGATGGACGACGATACGCCGTATATAAATCAGAAGATAATGCCGAACGCGATACCGCACCTCGCCATACCGAGCACAGCGGGAACAGGCAGCGAGTCTACTCACTTCGCCGTTATATATTATGAAGGAAAAAAATGTTCTGTATCGGACGACAGCCTGCTTCCTGAGTACGTCATACTCGACCCGGCGCTGCTCGAGGGGCTGCCGGAGTACCAGAGAAAGGCTACCATGATGGACGCGATGTGCCACGCCATAGAGTCTTTCTGGTCTGTAAAGTCTACAGAAGAAAGCAGAGAGCTCGCAGGCAGCGCGATAAAGGAAGTCATGGTGGCGCGCGAAGCTTATCTGGCTGACACGCCTGATGGCAACAAAGGAATGCTGCGCGCAGCGAATCTCGCCGGTCAGGCGATAAACATGACGACTACTACAGCGGCGCACGCTATGTGCTACAAGCTGACGTCGATGTACGGCATAGCCCACGGCCACGCTGCAGCGCTCTGCCTGCCGAAGCTCTGGAGATACATGATCGAAAACGACGTAAAGCTTCAGGACCCTCGCGGGCGCGAGTACGTTGACGACGGGTTTGCGAAGCTTGCGGCGCTGCTGGGCAGCGCGTCTGCTGCGGAGGCTGTTGCATTTATAGAGGGATTCATCGACTCACTCGGACTGGAAACGCCTGAGATAAAGTCTGATGATGATATTGACGTGCTCGCGTCGTCTGTAAACGCGCAGAGACTTTCTAATAATCCTGCGGCGCTTTCAGCGGACGACCTTAAGAAGATATACAGCTCGATACTTAAAGCATGATTTACATTCTTTCTATATATTAGAAATTATGTAAGCTGCAAGTAAAATTTCTTTTGTAAAACAAAATAAAAGCATATTTTATTCAGATTGCGTTAAAAAAACAACAATGCATGGAAAACTTTTATGCTTTTACAAAAAAACACGCAAATTTTTCCTGTTATATTGACAATCATATACTGCGAAATTATAATGAGTACAATTTGTGGATTGTATTCAAAACTACTTTTGCATACAAAAATATCCCGAAAAAACTTTCGGGATATTTTACTATACTCATAAATAATTACAGGAGGTAGCGATTTATGGAACATGAATACCAGATAGGGCAGGCAAGGCCTGCCGCAGAAAGACCGCCGCTTTACGATCCTGCATATGAGCATGATAACTGCGGTATCGGCGCGATCGTGAACATCAAGGGTGTAAAGACTCACAAGACAGTTGCAGACGCGCTGACTATAGTTGAGAGACTTGAGCACAGAGCAGGAAAGGACGCGCTCGGAGAGACGGGCGACGGCGTAGGTATACTGCTTCAGATCCCTCACAGATTTTTTGTAAATAAAGTAAAAGAGCTTGAGCTTCCGGCTGACGGCAGCTTCGGCGTGGGAATGTTCTTCTTCCCTGAAGATGAAATGAAGCGCAATCAGGCTAAGAAGCTTTTTGAAGTCGTTCTCGAAAAGGAAGGTCTGAAATTCCTCGGATGGAGAAAGGTCCCTGTTGTGGACGGAGTCCTCGGAAAGACGGCACTCGAATGCAAGCCGGCTATTTATCAGGCATTCGTAAAAAGACCGAGAAATATTAAGGCAGGCATAGAGTTTGACAGAAAGCTTTACGTTGCGAGAAGAATTTTTGAAAAGACTAACAACAATACATACGTCTGTTCGCTGTCGAGCAGGACTATAGTTTATAAGGGAATGTTTATGGTAAACCAGCTCAGAGCATTCTATCTTGATCTGCAGGATGAAGAGTTCAAGTCTGCCATAGCGCTCGTACACTCAAGATTCTCTACAAACACATTCCCATCATGGGAGCGCGCGCATCCTAACCGCCTTATAGTACACAATGGCGAGATAAACACTATCCGCGGTAATGTCAATAAGATGAGCTCTCGTGAGGAGACTATGCAGGGCGGCGTTTTCGGTGAGGATCTTTACAAAGTCCTGCCTGCCGTAGACCACTGGGCTTCCGACTCGGCTATGCTCGATAACACGCTGGAGTTCCTGATGATGATGGGTATGGACCTGCCTAAGGCTCTTATGATCTGCATCCCTGAACCTTGGGTAAACGACAGGAACATGGACCAGCACAAGCGTGATTTTTACCAGTACGAGGCTACTCTTATGGAGCCATGGGACGGTCCTGCTTCCATACTTTTCAGTGACGGTGACGTCATGGGAGCCGTGCTCGACAGAAACGGCCTCAGACCTTCGCGTTACTATGTCACTAAGGACGGGTATCTTATTCTTTCATCAGAAGTGGGAGTTTTTGACATAGATCCTTCAGAGATACTTATAAAGGACAGACTGCGCCCGGGCAAGATGCTGCTCGTAGACACCAAAAAGGGCGAGATCATCGACGATAACGACCTCAAGATGAAGTACGCCATGGAGCAGCCTTACGGCGAATGGCTTGAGGATAATCTTACATTACTTAAAGACATAAAGATCCCTAACAAGGCTGATATAAAGTACTCGGAAGAAGAGCTCCAGAAGCTCCAGAAGGTATTCGGCTATACGTATGAGGACGTATTCTGGTATTTAAAGAATACAGCTACAAAGGGCGAAGAGCCTATAGTCGCTATGGGTACAGACGTTCCGCTGTCGTTCCTCTCAAAGACGGATCCTCCGCTGTTCAGCTATTTCAAGCAGCTTTTCGCGCAGGTAACTAACCCGCCTATAGATGCCATAAGAGAAGAGATAGTAACGTCTACACACGTTTACCTCGGAGCTTCGGGCAATCTGCTGAAGGACTCGCCTGAGAGCTGCAAGTCTATCCGCGTGAGGAATCCTATCCTGACTAATACAGACATGCTCAAGATAAAGCACATGAAGGTAGACGGCTATAAGGTAAAAATAATTCCTATTACATATTATAAAGACACGACTTTGGAAGACGCGCTTGAAAACATATTCCTGCTGACAGACAGGGCTATACGCGACGGCGCAAATATCCTCATACTTTCTGACCGCGAGGTAGACGAGTATCACGTTCCCGTGCCTTCACTGCTTGCAGTTTCAGCTGTTCAGCAGCACCTCGTAAGGACGAAGAACAGAACTCAGCTTTCTCTCATACTCGAGAGCGGCGAGCCGCGCGAGGTACATCATTTCGCAACGCTGCTCGGCTACGGCGCAAGTGCAGTAAACCCTTATCTTGCTCTTGACTCTATCAAGAACATGATAGACAATAACATCCTCGACAAGGAATACTATCCTGCGTCTGAGGATTACTGCAACGGCATACTCGCAGGCATACTCAAGATCGCGTCAAAGATGGGTATTTCGACTATACAGTCTTACATGGGCGCTCAGATCTTTGAGGCTGTTGGCATAAGCAAGGCTGTAATAGACAAATACTTTACAAATACAGTATCTCCTATAGGCGGCATAAGCCTTGAAGACATTGAAAACGATGTAAGAAAGAGACATGACAAGGCGTTCGACCCGCTCGGACTCAGGAGCGACCTGTCGCTCGACAGCATCGGATATCATAAATTCGTCGGCGGCGAGGAACAGCATTTATATAATCCTGCGACTATCCACAAGTTCCAGGAGGCTGTAAGGACTGACAGCTACAGTAAATTCAAGGAATATTCGCACATGATAGACGAGGAGCTGGGCGCTACTCATATCAGAAGCCTTATGGATTTCGACTACAAGCAGAAGGAGATCCCGCTGAGCGAAGTCGAGAGCGCAGAGTCTATAGTTAAGCGCTTTAAGATAGGAGCCATGTCATACGGCGCGCTGTCACTTGAGGCTCACGAAACGCTCGCTATAGCGATGAACGAGCTCGGCGGCAAGTCAAACACGGGCGAGGGCGGCGAGCACGTAGACCGCTTCAAGGTCGGCCCTGACGGAAAGAACAGAAACAGCGCTATAAAACAGGTAGCTTCGGCGAGATTCGGCGTGACGTCGGAATACCTCGTAAGCGCTAAGGAAATACAGATAAAGATGGCACAGGGCGCTAAGCCGGGCGAGGGCGGACACCTTCCGGGCAATAAGGTTTATCCTGCAATAGCGGCTACGAGATTTTCGACGCCGGGCGTAGGCCTGATATCTCCACCGCCTCATCACGATATTTATTCGATAGAAGACCTTGCACAGCTCATATACGACCTGAAATCTTCAAATCAGGACGCGGCTATAAATGTCAAGCTCGTTTCTGAGGCAGGCGTAGGAACTATCGCTGCAGGCGTAGCAAAGGCAGGCGCGGAGGTAATACTTATCTCAGGCTTTGACGGAGGAACGGGCGCTGCTCCTATGAACTCTGTAGCGGGCGCGGGTCTCCCTTGGGAGCTCGGACTTGCAGAGGCGCACCAGACGCTTATCATGAACGGCCTGAGAACGCGCGTAAAGCTCGAAACAGACGGCAAGCTCATGACAGGACGCGATGTTGCTATCGCAGCTCTGCTTGGCGCGGAGGAATTCGGATTTGCTACTCTGCCTATGGTTTCTATAGGCTGCGTTATGATGCGTGTATGCAACAGAGACAGCTGCCCTGTAGGCGTGGCTACGCAGAACCCTGAGCTCAGAAAGAGATTCCGCGGCAAGCCTGAGCACGTTAAGAACTGCATGCTCTTCATAGCCGAAGAGCTCAGAGAATACATGGCAAAGCTCGGCTTCAGGACTGTAGCCGAGATGGTAGGACGCACGGATATGCTCAAGGTAGACGAGAGCAAGCTGACAGGCAAGGCAAAGACTGCTGAACTTAAATCATTACTTGAAAATCCATTTACGGGAAATAATGTAAAGAGGACTTTCATGCCTGCTGAGTCTTACGATTTCAAGATCAGAAGCACTAAGGACGAAACTGTACTCTACAAGCAGCTCAAGTCAAAGCTTGAAAAGAAAGAGCCTGCTGAGCTTTCTCTGAAAGTCAGCAACACGGACAGAGCTTTCGGTACAGTGTTCGGTTCAAAGATAACTAAATTATACGGAAACACGCTCGAAGACGATATGTATCATATAAAGTGTGAGGGCGCGGGCGGCCAGAGCTTCGGAGCATTCATTCCTAAGGGACTTACGCTCGAGCTTTGCGGTGACAGTAACGATTACATCGGAAAGGGTCTCAGCGGCGGCACTATAATCGTTTACCCGCCTAAGAACACTACGTTCAAGGCTGACGAGAACATAATAATCGGAAACGTTGCGCTTTACGGCGCTACGAGCGGCAAGCTCTTTGTAAACGGTGTAGCGGGCGAGCGCTTCTGCGTACGTAACTCAGGCGCTACAGCAGTTGTAGAGGGCGTAGGAAACCATGGTATAGAATACATGACGGGCGGCCGCGTAGTAATACTCGGAACTGTCGGCGAAAACCTCGCTGCGGGCATGTCGGGCGGTATAGCTTATGTGCTCGACGAGGAAAACGACGTTTACAGAAAGCTTAACAGAACTATGGTATCTCTTGAAAAGGTCGAGAGAAACACAGACGTTGCCGAGCTCAAGGGCCTTATAGAAGAGCACGTAAGAGTTACAGGCTCAGAAAAGGGCAAACGCATACTCGACAATTTCGAGGAATACCTGCCTAAGTTCAAGAAGATCATGCCTCATGATTACAAGAGGATGCTCGACCTGGTAACTAAATACGAGCAGAAGGGCATGAGCAACGAGCAGGCTGTGGAAAGCGCGTTCTATGAATACGAAGGAGGTGCTCACTAATGGGTAAGAATCTTGGATTTCTGGAATATCAGAGAAAGACTTCTCAGGCAGAAGAACCTCTTGAGAGGATAAAGCATTACAATGAGTTCCATCTTTATCTGTCAAACGAAGAGCAGTCGGAGCAGGCTGCGCGCTGCATGGACTGCGGAGTGCCTTACTGCCAGTCGGGAGTGCCTATAGACGGAAAGATAACAGGCTGCCCGCTCAACAATCACGTGCCTGAGTGGAACGACCTCGTTTACAACGGAAAGTTCGAGGCTGCCTATAAGCGCCTCAGAAAGACTAATAACTTTCCTGAATTTACCAGCAGAGTATGCCCGGCGCTGTGTGAGATGGCCTGCACATGCGGGCTCGACAGCGAGCCGGTCTCAGTTCACGAGAACGAATTCGCCATAATAGAAACGGCTTATGACAAGGGCTACGTAAAGCCCGCTCATGATATTCCGCGCACAAAAAAGCGCGTAGCTGTAATAGGCTCGGGCCCTGCGGGGCTCGCAGTCGCAGATCAGCTTAACCTGCGCGGACATAATGTAACTGTATATGAAAGAAGCGACCGCGTCGGCGGCCTTCTGATGTACGGCATACCGAGCATGAAGCTCGACAAGAGCATAATCACCCGCCGCGTGAAGATAATGGAAAAAGAGGGAGTTACTTTCCTGACTAACCAGAATATCAACACAAAGAAAAAGGCGGAGGACATAATATCAAAGTACGACGCTGTAGTGCTGTGCTGCGGAGCGTCGCAGCCGCGCGACATGAAGGTCCCGGGACGCGATGCAGAGGGCATACACTTTGCAGTGGATTTCCTGACTTCTACTACGAAATCGCTGCTCGACCACGATATGCAGGAAGGAACTTACATATCTGCAAAAGGCAAGAACGTAGTCATCGTCGGAAGCGGCGACACTGCAAACGACTGTCTCGGAGTTGCCGTAAGGCACGGAGCAGCGAGCGCGATACAGATGCAGCGCCACAAGAAAGCGCCTGAAAAGCGCGCGGCATCAAACCCGTGGCCTGAGTATCCAAACGTTTCAAAGACTGATTACGGCCAGGAGGAGGCGATCGCCGTTTTCGGCAAAGACCCTCGTATGTACGGCTATACGGTCAGCAAGTTCCTGAAGGACGAACAGGGTCAGCTCAACGGAGTGGAGGTCGTTCAGGTAGAGAGCGTAAAGGACGCAAAGACAGGAAAAAACTCTATGCAGCCTGTAAAGGGCTCAGAGCAGGTATATCCCGCAGAGCTGTGTCTGATAGCGGCAGGCTTCACAGGCGCAGAGTCAGACGTTACAAAGGCTTTCGGAGTCGCAGTCGATAACAGAACTAACGTAAAGACAGAAAGCGGCTGCTACAAGACGAACCGCGACAAGGTGTTTACGGCAGGAGACATGCACAGAGGCCAGTCGCTCGTAGTATGGGCTATAAGAGAAGGTCGAGAAGCAGCGCGCGAGGTCGATGAGTTCCTGAACGGCTACACTAACCTGTAGAGGTAAAGGTCTGGCGAGCCGACTACGTAATGAATACAAAATAAAAACTTGATTTGTAAAGAATAAAATAATAATAAAGTAATGCGAGCCGATACAAACGCAAAAAGTATCGGCTCGTTTTTTCATACAACTCGCCCGCCCGGCGGGCCCACAGCATGACGCATTTATTTAAAGCGATATACGTACGTTATACCGCTCGAGCCAGTAATTGAGCTGTATCATATAAGCCATAGTCTGCGGCCCTGTCATGAGCTGGCCGTACCACGGCTCTGTAAACTCATCGTTGAGCAGCGCCTGAAGCGCATCGCGGCTTATGAGCGAGAATATCGGCGCGTCTGTGTTTTTTATAATATCAGACAGCATCGAGCTGACGACGGCGCGGTAGCCCGGGTTGTGCGTTTTCGGATACGGGCTCTTTTTGCGTAATCGTATGGAATCCGGCAGGAGCCCGGCGGCAGCCTCACGTAGCAGCCCCTTTTCCATGCCGCCCATTTCCTTGAGTTCCCACGGCACGCTGTACATATACTCGGCTATGCGATGATCGCAGAACGGAACTCTGACCTCGAGACCGTTGTACATAGACATGCGGTCCTTGCGGTCGAGAAGCGTCTGCATGAACCAGTCCGTGTTGAGGCGGACCATCTCGCGCAAACGTTTTTCATCAGCCGACAGACCCGGCAACATATCAGTCTCGCTCAGCGTTTTTTCGTAAAGCTCGTTTACACAGCCTTCAGCCCATTTTATTACAGCTTCCGACAGGCTGCTGTTGTTTTCAGTGTCGTATGCTTTTTCTGAATCACCCTGTTTCAAATTATTTAAAATATTAACTATATTCGGCATGTTGCGCGCGATCCCAGGAGCGAGGAATCCCGCGCGTATCGCCGTAGACTGCGCCCACGGAAAACCGTAAGCTGCGCGTATATTTTTATCGCGGTACCACGGATAGCCGCCGAATATCTCGTCAGCGCATTCACCGGAAAGCGCGACAGTCACATGACGCTTTATATCTTCGCAGAACAAAAGCAGAGAAGAGTCAACGTCAGCCATCCCCGGCAGGTCGCGCGCGTCGGTCGCAGCGTAAAGAGCGCGCGCAAGGTCTTCATTGTTTATGGTAAAAGTATGATGATCAGAGCCGAGATATTCAGTCATGATGCCGATAAAATCATCGTCTGTCGTCGGCTGGAAGCGGCTTGTTTTAAAGTATTTCCTGTTGTCAGTGTAAGTTACAGAGAACGTTTTCAGCCGCTCGCCGCGCTCCCGCATATACGAAGCAGCAACAGACGAGATAAGGCTCGAATCAAGCCCACCCGACAGAAAAGTCCCGACAGGAACATCACTGACGAGCTGGCGGCGTATAGCGTCTGTAACGAGCGCCCTGACGCGCCGTACAGTCTGCTCCGGCGTATCAGTATGCGTGTGGTCGCGGAGCATCCAGTAACGATGTTTTTCGAAATTATGCGTGTGCTCCGGTGCTCCGTGCAGCCCTGATGCTCCGTCAGCCGTATCGCCGGCGTTATGCTCGCGTTCGAGCCTATCGCCCTCAAATATCCCGTACTCGCCCGGCCGCAGCTCATGTATATCTCGAAAAACACCGCACCCCGGAGTGCGCCCGGGCCCGACAAGAAGCAGCTCTGCTATGCCGCTGCTGTCTATAACAGGCTCAACGCCCGGATACTTCAAAAGTGTTTTTATTTCCGAGGCAAATACGAACGTGCTCCCAACCTGCGTATAGAAAAACGGCTTAACGCCCATCCTGTCGCGCGCCATAAAAAGCTTCCGCGCGCGCTCATGCAGCACAGCAAAAGCATATATGCCGTTGAGCCGCTCGAGACACGCAGAGCCCCATCTTACATAAGCGGCAAGCAGCACCTCCGTATCACTGTGTCCGCGGAAGGTCTCGCCGGACGCCATCAGCTCGAGCCGCAGCTCTTCAGTGTTGTAAAGCTCGCCGTTGTACACGATAGTATAGACCTCATCGCCGCGCCGCAGCTTCATCGGCTGCCCGCCGTTCACCGGGTCGATGACGATAAGCCTGCTGTGAAAAAGTATCCCGGCGTCTGAAATATCTATCCCGACTGCATCGGGCCCTCGCCGCCGCATAGTAGCGAGCATCCCGCTCAGGCATTCCTCTACTTTAGGTCGTTCAGTAAAATCAACAGCTCCCGCTATCCCGCACATAATACCAGTTCCTTTCTTATTGATATATGAGAAATCAAAACATTAAAGATCAACTGTAATAACTTCGCAATCCACGGGCCCGCCGGGCGGGCGCAATGAATGTTGAAATTACAGCATTCATGTATCAATATATGCAGACCCATACAAAAAGTTGCCGGCGTCGCCGCCGAAATATTCCGCAGTGTGCTGCGGCAGCAGCGAATTTTGTCGAAAAAAACCTGATATTCAATGCGTATGATCGTCAATTATTCTTTAAAGTATTATGTATCATGTGGTAAAATATATATTATTGAGATATCAATAAATGATAACCGAAACCTCAGCGCATACGGTCTGCCGTGCGCATCGTCAGGAGTTTTTATGAGAAGGACCGCAAAAATTACGAAGACAGCAAAGATCGCGTCAGCGATAATGTTAGTTATAATGATGATGTTGACAATCTGCTCATGCGGAAGCAGTGACAATACCTCCCGGAGCGATATGCCGGAGCTTAATATAGGCGGAGTTATATACGCGCCGTACTTTTACAGAAACGCGGACGGCGACTACGACGGCATAGACGCAGAGCTGGCACGCGAGGCGTGCGCAAGGCTGGGCTACAGGCCTTCATTTGAGGAGGTAAGCATCGGCACGCAGTTTTCCGTTCTGGAGAGCGGTGACATAGACTGCGTGTGGAGCTGCATTTCAATGGATGAATACAACGTAGGCGTCGAAGAAGGAAGCTATATGTGGGCCGGACCTTATCTTTACTCGCAGCGAGTAGTCATGGTAAAAAGTGACAGTGATATACAGACGATAGCTGATCTGGAAGGAAAGCGTGTAGGCGTCCAGACGGGCTCGGCGTCGGAAAATATAATCATCCAGAGAATGAGCGACGGAAAATTCCCTGGGATCGAGCAGCTTACCGTAATGGAATCGGTAGGAAACATCTTTACGGCGCTCAGAAAGGATTACGTTGACGCGATAGCGGGGCATGAAGCTGCGCTCAATATATACGCAGACGAGTATCCGGGGCAGTACAGATGTCTGAATATGAGTATAAGGAAGGAACGTCTGGGTGTAGCGTTCAGAAAAGACGGAGATGCGGAGCTGGCGTACAAGCTCGACAGAGCTCTGAAGGGAATGTCTGAGGACGGCACGACGCAGCGCATCATAGAAAAATACGGTCTTAATGCTGAGCAGAATATTATAAAAGCTGCCGGAACAACAGACGAAAAATCAGATGGAGGCTCAGAAGATGAACTCGCAGGATAAAGACAAAAAAGAAAAGCTGCGCATAGCGGCGCTGTGGATGCTGTTCATCATCGGAACAGCCGCATACATGGGCATCGTATGGATAGTGACGACTAACATTGAAAAGGGTAATATAAAAAATGATGTATCCGATTCGATAAGCATCATGAAGGATGTCTGCCAGAAGTATGACGATTACAACCTCAGCATATCGACAAAGAATATGCAGTCAATAATAAATAAAATAAATATTCTGAGCCGCTATACAAAGGATATAGACCTGAACAACGCAGACCAGCTGAGAGAATACGCCGATCTGCAGTATCTTACGGGGATATTCGTGCTTGACGGCGAGATGAACATGGTCAGCAGCGTAGATACAGAGGGCATCGGGCGCTCGTATTTCCTGCAGAAAATATTAGCGGGAGGTGCGCCGCAGAGCGTTTACGAACATCCCGAAAAGGTGTATGCAGGCGATATGACTGTAGATCTGCTGCAATACGATTATGCGGTAAAGGCGCGCACAGACGCGCCGGGCGTTATAATATGCTATAAAGATATGACGGAAGCAGACGATGATAAGTATGAATTCTCGCTCAATACGCTGCTCCCTGCAGATATATTCGGAGAGGGCGCTGTCTTTGTAATAACGGACGGTTCAAATGTAATTTGCAGCAACGATAAGTCGCTCGAGAACATCCGCACAGCGGATGCGCCTGTCAGAAACGTAAGAGAGAACGACGCAATGAAGGATGACAGCCGGCTTATAAAGCTGGAAACAGCGGAAGGATCATGGTACGGCATGCACGATACGGCGCGCGACTATATGGTCTACATATTTTATCCGGACAGCGTAGTGTTTGCAGACCGCCTGCCCGTAATGGCTGTAGCCTTCGGCTTGTATGCGCTGCTGTGCGCGCTTGTGTCGATGACATTCCAGCGTGCCCGCAAAAAGAGGCTGCTTCAGATAGAAAAGGAGTATCATCTTGTAAATGCGATCGCGAGCATCTATTCGACAAATATTATAATAAGGCTAAAGGAAAATAAGTTCAGCGTAGTGCTTCAGACTGAAAGGATGGCGCGCGCTCTTGAGGGCGTTGCGAGCGCCGACAAGGCTCTTGAAACGCTGATCGACAGCTTCGTGGCTCACGGATACAGATATGAGTTCAGCCAGTTTACAGACATGAATACTGTAGCGGAGCGAATAAAGGGCAAGCCTTTTATGGGTTATACGTTTGAGGACAATGAAGGAAAATGGCATCAGGCGCTCCTCATACCGCAGAACAGAGATCCGGACGATGAGGTAACGTCAGTAATGCTCGTTACGCGCGACGTGAGCGAGCAGAAAAGGCGCGAGATGGAATATCAGGAAAGGCTGCGTCAGACAGCGGAGCGCGCCAACCGCGCAAACGATGCAAAGACAGACTTCCTGCGCCGCATGAACCACGACATACGCACGCCGATAAACGGTATCGTCGGAATGATAGAGATAAACAGCAAGACTGACGACCAGAATGTAATAAAAGAAAACAGAGAAAAAGCGAAGAAAGCCGCAAATCATCTGCTCAGTCTGGTGAACGACGTGCTCGAGATGAGCAAGCTCGAGGACGGCATCATACCTGTTGAGCATGACAGCTTCAATATACAGAAGCTTACGGGCGACGTGCTCGTAGTAGCGGGCATGCGCGCTGCAGAGCATAAGCTGGTGCTTGAACACGAGGAAGCGCCTGAAGCCTTTGCTTATCCGTATGTTTACGGAAGCCCGATGCGCCTGCGTCAGATATTGCTCAATATTGTAAGCAATGCCATAAAATACAATAAGCAGGGCGGCAGTATAAAATTCAGCGTTGAGGCAAAAAGTGTCGATAAAAGTTTCGATAAAAGTCTCGGTAAAAGCGCCGATAAAGACAAAAATACTGTAAGCTACAGGTATGTTATCGCCGATACAGGCATAGGAATGAGCGAAGAATTCCTGAAGCATATATTCGAGCCGTTCTCGCAGGAAACGTCAGGTGCGCGTACAGTTTACCGCGGAACAGGCCTGGGCATGGCGATAGTAAAGACGCTGCTCGACCAGATGGACGGTACTATAGATATAACAAGCGAGGCGGGCGCAGGAACGACCGTCGCTGTAACGATACCGTTTGAGATATCGGAAAATTCGGAAAACGCGGAAAGCGGCAGAAGCTCAGCTGACTATACAGTAGGAATGTCAGGAATGGACGGCATGGACGGAATACAGGACCCGGCGACTGACGCCGACATAAACGCGCACGACTCTACGCCTGACATAGCGGGCATGCACATCATAATAGCCGAGGATAACGAGCTCAATATGGAGATAGCGAAATACATCCTTGAGGATGCAGGCGCAAGCGTACATTCGTCATATGACGGAGCACAGGCAGTAGAAGCATTTTCATCTGCACCTCCAGGAACATATGATGCGATACTCATGGACATAATGATGCCTGTAATGGACGGCTACGAAGCAACGCGAAGCATCCGCGGCATGGGCGAAGTACGCCCCGACGCAGCCGAGATACCCGTAATAGCCATGACAGCCAACGCCTTCGCCGACGACAGACGAAAGAGCATGGAGGCCGGCATGAATGAGCACATAACAAAACCTATAGACATAGAAAAAATGATAAGTGTCATAGCCGAATACAAAAGGAAGTAAATATTGATCAGGGGCTGTCGAACTAATGTAGTATGACAGCCCCTCACATATTTTTAGACTATGAAAAATGCCTCTGCATGTCTCTCAAATGTCCGTATCAAGTCTGCGATGAAAATGCAATAACGACTGTACAGGAAATGTCATCATTGTGTTTGAAGGGAGAAATGAAAATGGCAGACAAAATAACTCATTTTTTTATGACATGCTTTGCAGCGCACGGTTTTTTCGGAGAAAAAATATATGACGGAGCAATTAACGATGGAAGCGTGCTTGCGTGGATAATATTGATCTCTGTGATTGGATCCGCTGTAATAGCGCTTCATCATACAGAGGAACATTCAGTCATACCATTCCTGCTGATCATTGCATTTGGTACAGTTATCATGGGATATATAAATATTGTAAAGTTCGGGGCAGCATTTATCCTGATATGGGGCATCCTGGTCGGTATAGGGGAAATGCTGCAGGAGGAAGAAGATCCATATAAAACGGGATCAGCTTCATATTCAGGAAAGTACGCCCCTTCATATGGTTCATCAAATACATATGCTGGAGCAAATGCTTCAAAGAGTGAATTTGAAAAAGCAAAAAAAGAGGCAACTAACTTTTACGAACGTATACTATATTATCTTAATGGAAGCCGATACGAATGTACACGTGATTATAACTACGCCGTAAGTTCAAACGATCCAAAGATGTGCCGCAATTTTATAAGCATGTACAAGCATTATGAATATTGTCCCGAAAGAGAAAGCTACGCCTGGCAGAACAGCGCAGCATTACGCTATAGGCGAGAACGTCAGGATGAATATGATGATTAGAATGATACAATGATAATATATAAAAGATCATATATGAAAAATGACCTCCTGCACAGCATAAGAATATGCGGGAGGTCGATCAAACCATTATCGGCGTCTGAATATCGAAAATATCTTTCGGAATGTAAACACCCAGTTGCAGCTATTGCAGGCTGAACGGAACGGAAGCCCGGCAAATGCGTAGCTAATGACCGGAACAGTGGCAAGAGTCTTTGTAATAATATACGAAATTACAAGAATAGCTGCCGTCACCGGCAGAACGTGCCTTGCCGTCTCACCGTTCCAGATATATACATGCATGAACGAAAGCAGGAAATTATGGATCAGATATATTCCGAGTGAAAGCGAAACGAGCGGCGAAACTGCACGTCTCAGGCGTGAGTCGCGGTTGAAGTTCTGCTTAAAGAATATAAATATGCATGCCGCAAGAAATATCTCAGGACCACTCGACTGTGACTGGAATAATCCTGAATATTCGCCTGAACTCAATGTTTCATGCCATGTTCCCAGTGTTATGAATGCAGTATCAAGAAGCGCGGCAAGTATAAGCAGAGCATTGTTTATGCGCTTTTTCATCATACCGAGATAATATCCCAGTATGAACGACGTTATATGACCTCCGAAAAACTTAAGGTCGTTAGCAAATTCGAGCTGCGCGTCAGGTCTCATAATGCCGGGGACGGCAGCATATATGAAGCCATGCAGGCAAATGATGATCACCAGAGCCAGAAGGTATTTCCTGCCTGCATCATTCATACCGTGTATTGCAGCGTACAGCATAGGAGATATAAGATAAAGCCCGATAAGCGTGTACATGTACCACAGGTGGACCCACGCAGGCTTGTGGAGCGAGTCTACCAGATTTGACGTAAAAAGCGACATATCATGTTCTGTTATCAGGCTTGACCACGCCGCTGCTATGACCGTCCATGCTGCAAGTGTCACGACGAGCTTAGGCAGGCGGCTTTTAAGCAGGAAAGATACATCTGCAGTACGTTCGTCAGTTATGAGCAGATATCCCGACATCATGAAGAATAACGGAACTGCTGTAAACGCTACAGAAACACAAAGATCAAGTACATACCAGCCTGTACTTATACCGATGCGTATCGGACCTGCCGCAACGTGCATGAATATTACGAAAAAAAGTGCGATGGAACGCAGGTAGTCGAAGCACCAGACATGTTCACGGCCTTCAGCCGCGTATGTTAATTTATCCATAATCATCCCCTGTGAAAATATCCCTTTATTGTAATTTGATAACGGAATCAGATATATTAAAGCTCAAAATCAAGCGTATGAGTCTTTTTGAAGTTATGCTCCTTAAAATCGAGCAGATATGCAAGGCAGCTTCCCTGTACAGCGCTTGCCTGCTCGATGTAGCTATCGATCTTATCCTCATGTATGAGACCGAGTGCTCCGGCAGATGAGAGCCTTTCTACCTGGTCGTGCTCTATGAGGCGAGGAATAAACATCATTATATTATGCTCGTAAAGATGACGCATATAATCAGTGAGCTGCTCAGGCTCCTGCAGCCTGTACTCGGCGATGTTGAACATGTCGTCGAACTGCTGTATCACAGGATAGCCCTCGTCGAATTTCTTCATGCTGTAATTGTCAAAATATAACAGCGACGCCTGCAGAAACCCGAATCTCCGGTGTTCGTTCTGGCTGGCGACTACGAATCTCTTCATCTTAACATTTTCGAGATCTTCGAGAGGATCACTTTTTCTGTGCATGTCCCATACGTTCAGCTCGGTAAGGTTATAGCACTTTTCAAATATCTTGTCCGTGATAGCGCGCAGAGTGCTCGGAAGCGTAACGCTTTTGAGATTACGGCAGTTTGCGAACGAATAGTTTGCAAGGTTTTCAAGATTTTTGGAAAGTACCGCTTTTTCCAGATTAGGGCACGAGCGGAACGCAGAGCTGTCGATAGTTTTTATCGTGTCAGGCAGATATACGAACTGCAGGTTGTCGAACGCTTTAAAAGCGCCGAATCCAATGCGCCGCACCGGAACGCCGTTTGCATACGCCGGAACATGTATCTCAGTAGCATCGTAATCTGAAAAAGAAACTATAGTAGCCTGACGGTCATCGGAAGCGATACCGTAACCGCTCAGGTCGTCCTCGTATTTTATCTTGCCCATTTTCAATTCCTCCCTTTAAGATCATCTCCGGTATCAGTAAGAGCCGGAAATATTTTTATTAATATATCAATAATTTAATATGCACTAATTCAATATGCATCGCGCGGCGGCCAGGCCGCCCCATCAGTTAGCCGATTTTTCCAGCGGATACGGCACGAGCTTTGAATTCATGAATTTCTGCCCGCTGTACAAGCTGTAGTAGCCGCTCAGCAGGTAAGTGACAGCGGCAGTCAGCCCGAAAAACAGGAAATTGTCACTGCCGAAAAGCTCGACGCTCAGCAATATCGAAGTAACAGGACAGTTGACAACACTGCAAAACAGCCCGATAAGTCCGAGCTCCGCAGCGAGCACAGGATCCATTCCTATAAATGCAGCCACAGTACAGCCGAAAGTAGAACCGACGAAGAACGCCGGAACGATCTCGCCGCCTTTGAAGCCTGCACCGAGCGTTAAAGCGGTCAGAAGCAGCTTCAGCGCAAAAGCCTCAGGGCGCGCATGCCCGGCGAGCGCGTCTGTTATCACGTCCATCCCTGTGCCGTTGTAATCATAGCATCCTGTAACTATAGTTATCATTATTACTATAACAGCGCCCGCGACTACCCGCAGATAAGGATTCGGTATGCGCCTTTGCAATAGCGCGCGCGTGTTGTGCATTACAGAACAGAATATTATACCGAGCAGCGCAGTGAGCGCAGCAAGCACGAGTATCTCAGCAAGTATCAGCGGTCCCGCGGGCTGAGCCTCGGCAGTCACTGATATTAGCGGCGTGACTCCGAGCTCGCGTGAGACAAGCATGGCGGTAAACGAAGCAAGCACCGAAGGTACGAGTCCCGCATAGAATACAGTTCCCACACCGGCTATTTCTATGGAGAGAAAAGCGGCAGCAAGCGGCGTGGCGAAAAGCGCACAGAAAGTCGCGCTCATACCGCACATTACCATGAGCTGGTGGTCAAAAGTACTTAACTTGAGCTTTCGGCTCATGAAAGACCCTATGCTTCCGCCTATCTGAAGGGCAGCGCCCTCGCGTCCTGCAGAGCCCCCGCATACGTGCGTAAAAAACGTTGCAAGGAATATAAGCGGCGCTACACGCAGAGCCGCTTCGTCCTCAGCGCGCGCAGCGCGCAGTATCGAGTTTGTTCCCTGATCATTGTATATCCTGAGCGCCCTGTATAAAAATACTATAAGCAACCCCGAAAACGGCAGAGCGTAGAGCAACTGCGGATGCGAGTCAAACGTTGATGCGGCAAGGCTCAGCGCATAGTGGAACCCCGTCCCGGCGAGTCCGCATATTATCCCTGTAATAAGCCCGTAAAATATCCATTTTATAAAGAATCGCAGATGCTTCGTCGAATGCCGCAGACGTATAGCCGCGCGAAATAGCATCCTCTGATAAATAGTTTCACTGTTTCGTTCTAATTTCATGTTATAAATCCCTGACATTGTTTTTAGCAGAAAATAACAAGAAAAACAGGGTGAGAGAGCGGTAAAAGACGTATAAAAATTTATCTCAGAGAGCTTAAAAAAAATATTTGTCGTGTATACAGAACACAAAATTAAATAACAGCAAAAGGAATGTTTAGATGCAAAAAATATGATATATATTGCAGTATGCTGAGACTAACTAAAAATAAATACGAAAAATATATATTAAAAACAAATAATAATGAACAATAGAATATGATTTTAATGTAAAAAATACAGCTGCATGCTTTGTGTATATCGTTAAGTCCTGCAGAACCATTGAATATCAATATATGAGCGGTAAAATTAAAAGATATTAGCGAAAATTGCCAATTTATAAAATTATGGTTGATTTTCAATGCAAATCCCACATAAACTAACAGAATGTCAATAAAGCGCTTGTAAATATTTGATAACTTTGTTATACTTAATCGGAAGTATGTGTTCTCTG
>CAVGTL010000017.1:0-26155 GCA_963632005.1 Succinivibrio sp. | reverse complement strand
GTCCTGACAACGCCGTACGGGGCGGCCCGGCCGCCGCACACTGCTGACACGCTTGCATGTTTAACAATTTCGCTCGATACTTCACCTGTTACTTTTCCGTCGAGCATTATGAGCTGCAATATCTGCGGGTCGTCGCCGTATGTCATATTCATGCCTGAAAGCGTGAGCTTTCGTTCGTTCGGCGTTATTACATTTATCGTGACAGTTCCCGACGTTGAAGCTTTAAAGCATTCATCACCCTCGTATTCAGCTTTCAGCGTGTATGTTCCCGACACAGCCGGTCTCCATTCCGCTGTCGCTTTCCCGTCACTGCCTACTGTCGCTGTGATCTTCTGTATATCAGTACCGTCGGCGTTCGACATGGAGAATATAACGCGGCCTGTCGGCATCCTGTCCTGCTGACCTGACACCGCAACGCTCAGCGCTACGACATCGCCATCGACCGGCACGTCAACTATCTGTGTCACCTGCTCCTGCTTCGTCTGCATAACGAGCTTGCTTACGCTCATTATCAGCGAATAATTTCCGCTGCTGCCCTTCAGGACGTCCTCTGTGTTGAGCACGGCGCTGTACTGCTTTTCATCAGATACTCCTCCGGAAGCGCCTGACGCGTCTGTTGAGCTGCTGCCCGTCACTGCGAACCAGTTATCGTAAACTACGTTGCTCCCCGCTACAGTCTCAGACACGGTACACTTGTAGAACGAAACTGTTACAGCGCCGTTTTCTGTAAGGTCATATTTCTCTGAAGCCTTGCATTCAGTCGCGCCGCTCGCCGTTGAAGCAACCGGCTCTCCGTTATCATCCACATAGAATGACTTGCTTCCTGACGTATATGCGGTATCCTTAGTCAGACTGCTCCACTGTACAGTCTTATCCGCACCCGTTGCTGCATTCTCACGGTATGATATCGACTCCGGCTCCTGATCAAGTGTAAGCTCAATGAGACTTCCCGCGCTGTCTTTAATGTAATATTTTCCATTGCTTTCATCGAAATACAGCGTAATGCTTTCTGTAGCCCCGCTGCCGTCACCGGCAGTAGTGTATGTGTAATTATACAGAGTATAAGTTTTAGAACCTATTTTCTCTGTTACAGGCACTTCATTATACTGTCCTTCAACAGCTTCCGACCTTGAATCTGTATACGATGACTTTACATTGCTGCCGTCAGTAAGCGTTTTGCCACCTGACACAGCTGTTAGAGACACGCTGCTCCTTGCTCTGCCTATGCTCAGCTCGGCAGGTGTGCTCATTATATAAAGCTTCGCGTTTACGTATACGAGGCATCTGTATTTAGTTCCCGCGTCAGCCGTCGTAACGTTCCTGTGAGTATAGCTCGCATAACCATTGTCTGCCAGGTCGCAAACCTCCCACTCACGAGTATCCTCATTATATTTCTGCCACTGGTAATGCAGCGCGTACGGCTTTCCGTCAGCGCCTAAACACTGAGCTTCTACATCGAACGTCGCAGACCCGGATACATACGTGCTCTGATCCTCAGGCTGCTTCGTTATCGCAAAATCACTCATGCCGCTCGCCAGCGTTGACGCTGTTACTTCCTTCGTCAGGATACTTGAAGCGTTATTGGCCATTACTGACTGTATGCTGTATGTATAAGTCGTATTTGGGTTGAGCTGGTCGTCTGTATACGACGTCGCACTTCCCGGTACGGCTGCCATAAGGAGCTGCATTCCCGTGTTATTATCTATCTGGTATATTCTGTAATTTACCGCACCCGGAACTCCCGTCCACTCGAGAGAAACGCTGTCTGTAGTTACAGACTCTACGCGCAGGTCGCTCGGAGGGCTCGGCAGCTGCTGGACATTGCTGGTCCTGTACTCAAGTATAAGAAGGTCGTTGCCGTTTAACTTTGCCGTGCGTGTTCCGAATTTCCAGTTAAATGTATAAGCACCGGCATCTGCAGGCAGGTTATCCACAGTTGCAGAGTACGACTTGCTGCTTGACTTTACAACGCCTCCTCCGACGCCGAAACCAAATCCGCCTATAACGCCGACAGTCATGCCTGCGGCGCCGACGCCTATACGGCCTTCTATATCAAAATCATACCTGAATTCATTTTCATAAGATGTTTCTCTTGAGCCCTCGATGGTTATATAGCTTCCCTCTGCATTTGTCACCATCTGTTCTTTACCGATTGCTCTGAAGCTGTCACTTCCGTATTCACTGTAATACTTATACGTTGCAGGATAACCGACCTCGCTCTTCAGAACGTTGCCCCTTATAGGCTCGAGCCCCGCAGTCCTCGCCGCTATCTCGTCATATGCGTCTACAGTAAGTATTACGGTCTTAGGTGTCATAGGGATGGAAATGACGCAGTCATCCCAGTATCCCCCGACAGTCGCGCCCGGCTTTACTACAGTTTTTGATTCTGCTATGGCAGTATTCTTTTCAGTATCTGATAATGAATCCCATTTATACGAACCATCATCATTTTTTCCATAGCTGTTTCTCAGGAAATCTGTCAGCCATGCGTCATAATTATCTGAAGGCACCGTGCTCTTCGGCACCCACACCTGATACTGGTAATCCATATACGGCACAGTATAGACCACAGCGTAGTCATCGCCTGCGCTTGCGCTGTAGGCTATCGATTCTGTGACTGTCTCCTGATAGTCAAACTCGTGGCTGAACTTGTGCGTATACTGTCCTTCCGCTTCAAATGATGCTATTTTTACTCCGAATACGGATATATCCTGGGAAAAGCTCATATACATCCCCGCTGTGACCTGTCCGCCCGAAGTTATTATAGTACCGTCTGACTTAGACTTTCCGTAAGAAGTCTCACTCTGATTCAGATATCCTCTGTTTTCTTCAAGATCCTTGAAGTACGGAGCTGACTGAAGTACCGTATAGACCTCAGGTTTGCTGTATGTGACATTTTTGCTCTTATATCTCATAAGAGTACTGTCATCGTCGCAGTCTACTGCGGCAAGTGAAAGGTACAGACTGGCTCTGTTTTTGTTTTCATCATGATTGTAAGAACTTTCAAAGTTCATTACCTGCTCCTGACCGTACCAGTAGCCGTCCTCACCTGTATTTGAATCGCCGGGATCCATCTTGTTTATATACGCTATATCGTACCAGTAATTGTCACAGTTATCTGCTTTCATACCGAGCGCGCATATTATCTGCTCCTGTCCGTGTGCGTTTCCGTTGAAATTACCGGCTACAGCGTTCAGGACAAACATTTCCTCCTTATTATTCTTTCCTCCGCCATCCTGCTTGTACTCGCGGTTCATCGTCATGCGCGTAAGGTAGCTGAGGCTGCCGTCAGATGTATTATATGAATACAGACAGCCACCCATAAATACCTGCTCGGCGTATCCCGTGCCCTGCGTCGCCGCACATACGAGAGATACAGGAGGTATCATCTGGTTGTCATTATCTACTACTCGGCCGAGGTAGTCTTTTAACTTAAAATCTACGCTCTTCCATGAGCCTATATCTGCATTGTTATCTTTCACAAGGCTATCTATTATATTTTTATCTATTACCTTATAGTATATCTTATCCTTGCGGCATACCTGTTCCCTGCCCCCATTAGACACGTATCCTGCAATGATCAGCTCATCTACATTATCGCCGTTTATGTCTCCGGTTGCTACATTAGCGTATCTTAAGGTTCCATCATTCAAATTCCGGTCGTCTATAGCTGTTAACCACTTTACCGCTCCGTTTTTCGTAGATAAAATACGTACATATTCACTGCCTGTACTGCTTGTATACGGCAGCGTCTGAGCCACGGCAAGCTCATCCTTTCCGTCTGCGTTGATATCTCCGAACGCCAGTGTTACGATCGAAGAATTAAACTTAGGAGCAACAGTGCCTATATTTTTTGGTAGTATAGTTAAAAAACTGGCTTCATCATCGATCTGCACACGTTTTAAACTGCCGTTTTTATAACTGTAAAGATATACCCTGTTCCCAAAATACAGCGCTATCTCATCATAACCGTCGCCGTCAATATCGCCTGTCGCCAGGTCGTACATAGCGTCATACTCATAGTTATATATGATATTATTCTTGTCCCCTGCATTTCCGTCATTTCCGACCTTAACGCTCGCAACGCATGTATTATCATACTTGCTTGTATCTCTCTTCCACACACTGTATATCTCGAGATAAACATCATTTTTATAGTCAAGCCTCATCTGAGCTACGTAATTATCCTTACCTGTACCCGGCGAAAACGCCTCGGTCAGATTATACTGGTTAGTCAGATGCTTGTTGCTCGAGCTTATACTTTCACCTATCGAGTTCGGACTGCCGGAAGGCGCATTGCCGTCCCTTGCATAAAGCGCTCCTACAGACTTGCCGCCGGTGCTGTATTTTACAGGCCGCTGATTCGGCCTCCAGTAGCCCATCGCGCCGTAAAAATTGTCTGAGCTCTGCCAGTCTTTGCTCGCATCTGAGCCCTTTCTGTACTGCATCGGTATCTCATCGAGTATCGACCAGCCGTAGTGAATGCTTCCGTTGAAATTCACGTAAAGCTCGTTTATCACGTTAGTTGCGACTACGCTGCCCGTTACATCGTTTCCGTATGGCTGCTGCTGGTTCATAAGCGCTTCCTCCGACACGTCGCGACTAAGTCCCAGGTCGCTGTACGTTTCAGCGCTTACCGGGCTTGCTGCGCTGTTTTCTGCAGTTCCTGCCTGCGCAGCAGCCGAGCCTGAGTCTGCCGCAAACACTCCTGTCGGTGCGAGAGACGCCAGCATGCACATCGTGGTCAATATAGCAAGCCATCTCTTTTTCAGATTCATTCCTCTCTCCTTTCTTTATTTCCTCTTTTTTCCTTTAATCTTACACACAGCGCTGTAAGCGCCGCGCCCGCGACAAATGCCGCCAGACCTACTATTATGTAGATATTTGCTCCATCATGAAGAAGGACAGCTCCGTAGCCTGCCGCGCCGTCACCGACGCCCCCGGACATTAGCCCGCCTGTATATGATTCATCGAGCACAAATACTATGCCTGATGCAAGCACAGGACATGCAGCGCACAATGCAGCTGTGATGCGTTTTTCGCGTCTGCGCCTGTATTCATATACCCTCTTCATTATCCGTTCCGTCCTTAAAGCGGATATTTTTCTCACATATGCCATCCTCCTTCATCCTGTTAGCGCGCGGGCGCGCCCTCCTTTTTGCATTTGTTGCCTGATTTATTCTTTACATATATAAAAAGGCGGAAGATCCGAAAACCTTCCACCTGAAAATCAAATTTTTTAAAATTTTTCTGCATACAGAAATACCGACTGTCTCTTCGAAACAGCCGGTACTTCCTTTATCATTAGTTATTTTGTTGGATATTGCTATTTGTCTTCTAAAGCGATCATTATGCCGCTCGCAAATATATCTCTTTTTCCGTCGGAAATGAGCCTTCTGGCGAGCTCAGGGTCTGTGACGCAGAATCCTGAGAGTTCATCAGCTCCGTAGTTGAACACCGACGGTGACAACGGAACCGACGGTCCTACGAGAGAGACTCTTGTGTTATGGCCGCAGAGCTGAAGCAGCCTCGGCAGCGTTTTGTTTATGAATGTCATACCTGTTATGAACGCGTAGTCCTGCTCGCCCATTATGAACTCGCACGCGCTGTCCGGCAGGTCGCCTGCAGAAGGGTCGCGTTCAAGTATTGACAGTATGCACTTTCCGTCGAGTTTTTTCTCTATGTGAGGGAAATGACCTACTACTGCGACCTTTGCGTCAGGTGAAAGTTCTTCAGGATGGTCGAACGGATTCTTCTTTTTCCTTGTCGCCATGTCGGCGGACATTATGTCCTCTGCCTGTACATCGCCCTGTCCTTCATCGAGTCCCGGACCTGACGCGCCAAGCTCCTTCATTTTCTCGAACGTGTTATAGAATGCATTTATGGCCGCCATGCCTTCTGATGCTTCCATAAAGTTCCATGACTTTGCACCTTCAGCGACTTCTCTGAGGCTGCGGCCTACAGGTGAGGCTGCCGACATTCGCGGCATAGACTCGACCTTCACTGTCAGCGCTACGCCGCAATACGGGCCTGCTGAGAGCCATGTCCACACTGTGCCGTGTATGCAGTCATCTACGATCACATCTTCGGGGATGCCTGCTATAAGTTCATCATACATTTTCCACATATTCACTACTGCTTTCTTTTTTGTTACTTTCTGTAATTATTCATCGATCGCGCCGCTGAGGATCTCATTTACCTGGTCGTCTGTCAGCTCAACATGGTAGAACAGGTCGTAGAATTCCTTTGTAACTGCCTTTATATCGATGTCATATACATCAGGGTATAAAAGATTTGCTACCCACTGAACACCGAGGAAGCGGTTTACTGAAGGCGGACGATCCATCCAGCTGAACGGCTGGTTTGGCATTGAGTAAACTCTTCCGTCCTTGACTGCCTGTATAGTAGCCCAGTCAGATGATTCCTTTATCTTGTCGTAAGCTCCGCCGCGGCTCGTGCCCCACGCGATTATGACCTCAGGGTTCCACGAGAGGACCTGCTCAAGTGATACAGGCGACAGTCCGCCTGAGCCGTTACCCTCTACCTGTGCTACGTTCTTTGCCGCTGCCATCTTGAGGACTGCTGCATGCGCTGATGTTTCAGGCTCTGTAGCAAGGCCGTCTTCGTTTTCAGCGTAATATACACTTATGCGATCCTCTTCAGGGATCGCAGCCAGTTTTTCCTGAACGTCCTTGAGTACGTTTTCGCAGTAAACAGCGAGTTCTTCTGCGCGATCCTTCATATTGAATATCTCGCCGAGACGACGATATGTATCAGGCATAGCCTCAAATCCTGCATTAAGAACTACTACAGGTATACCGAGCTGTTCCTGAAGCTCATCTGCATCACTTACTGTTGTATCAGTAGTCTTTGGACTCATCGAGAATATTATCTGCGCGCCTGAGCCCATTATGGCTTCCTTGTTAAGTTCAGCGCCTACCTGCATACCGCCAAGATTTTCCATTTTTGCACATACAGGATCGAGATACTGGAGCTCGTCTTCTGAGAACTTCATAGGAGTTCCTGCAAGCAGCTCAGGATCAAAAGTGTAGATCTGAATGAATCCTATAGGACTTGTAACGTATACCTTCTGCAGGTCGCCTGCTGCAGGTATCTCAACGTCACGTCCCGCATCATCTGTAAATACTACTGTACCTGTCTGCTCTGCAGATGAAGATACTGCTGAACCATCAGCAGACTTTGTGCCTCCGCATCCTGTCATGATGCCAAGTGCGAGTACTACGGCCATAATGACCGCAAGGATCTTCTTTGTGTCTTTCATAAACCTTTCCTTTCTTCAGGAGATGCCACGCACATAAGAGTTTCCACACCGGATCTCAGACTTACGCGTGTCATTTCCACTTCCATATTATATATATCTTTCATATTACGTTCAGTGATAACAGTTTTTGCATCACCGTCGGCAATAATAAGACCGTCTTTAACTACAAGCACCTGGTCCGCGCAGTAAAGCGCATGATCCGGTGAATGTGTTACCATGAGCACGCTCATACGGCGTTTTTCTGCCAGGAAGCGTACTTTTTCCAGCACTCTGTACTGGTTTCCGAAATCGAGGTTATTTGTAGGCTCGTCCATTATCAGAAGCTCAGGCTCCTGCGCAAGAGCGCGGGCTATTATGACCATCTGTCGTTGTCCGCCTGAAAGCTCTGTATACGACCTCTCTGCCAGGTGTTCTATTCCAAGCTCCTGCATCATCTCGCCCACTATCCTTTTATCATTCTCATTTTCGCGACCTGCTCCACGCAGATGTGAATAGCGACCCATAAGTACAACGTCGCGCACAGTGAACGGAAAAGGAGGCTCATGAGCCTGAGGGATATATGCTATCAGCTTTGCCCTCTCACGGTCCTTCATTTTTGTCAGATCGTGCCCGTTAAATTCTATCCTTCCGTGAGACGACTTCATAAGACACAGGATATTTTTCAGGATGGTAGTCTTGCCGCATCCGTTTGCACCGAGCAGGCATGCAAATGTATCATCCTTTATCTCGAACGAAACACCCTTAAGCACCTCAGCTGAACCACCATGTCCGTATCCAGCATGCAGATCTTCTACCTTAAGCATTTTTTCTGCCTCCTGAATTCCTTCTGAATATTACGAAAAATACAGGTACACCAAGCAGCGAAGTAAGTACTCCTATAGGCAGCTCAACGCTCCATGCTGTCCTTACCACTGTATCTACAAGAAGCAGGAATCCTGCTCCGGTGATCGCGCTTGCCGGCAGAAGTATCCTGAAATTCGGTCCTACGAGACTTCTGCACAGATGCGGTACTACAAGACCTATCCATCCTATAAGTCCGCATACGGAAACTGATGCTGCAGTTATTATCGTCGCCGCAGATATGACTATGATCCTTGTAGTACGCGGATCTACGCCCATCGTCTTTGCCTCCTCCTCACCGAATGACATGACGTTAAGGCGTCTCCCCATAAGCATTATGATAATGCATCCTGCAAGGATGAGCGGCGCCAGTATCCTGAGATCGTACTTTGTTATAGACGAAAAGCTGCCCATAAGCCAGAATGTGATCGACGGAAGCAGATCGTCCGCGTCTGCCAGATACTTAATAAGTGATATACCTGACTGAAATACGGTGCTGACCATCATCCCGCCGAGAACGAGTCCGAGAAGCGGATCGTAAAATACTCTTCTGTTTATATTGACCGCTATGAATACAGCGACCAGTCCTCCTGTAAAAGAGCAGAACTGAACAAGTCCCATGGAAAATCCCAGCAGGAGAGCAACAGATGCTCCAAATCCCGAGCCTGCCGCAGCGCCCAGGATATCAGGCGATACCAGCGGATTTTTAAACATTCCCTGATATGCTGCTCCTGCGACCGAAAGCCCGCATCCGCAGAGCATTACTGCCAGGACCCTCGGAAGGCGTATATTGAACAGTACAGTTTCCGTGTTCTGATCTGCAATGGCTGCAGGATCGGTATAATGAAGAAACAGTGTTTCAAGTAATTCTCCCGGACTCATCGAGTACCTTCCTACGCAGAAGGATACGACAAACATCACTGCTGCAGCCAAAGCAAGCAGAATGATCGTAAACCATCTTCCGGGCTTCATCAGTATTTCTCCTTACGAATAATAAACCATCGTCCTTCATCGTCATCGCGGATGCTGTACTTCCATCCCAGCCGGTCAAACATCTTTCTGTATTCCTCAGTTTCAAGGCTGCTGTTAGGCTTTGAACGCGGAGATTCCCAGCCTCCGTATATCCTGTCCATTTCTTCATGTATCGCCTTGCGCTGCTCTTTACTGCCAAGTCCCGATCCTATGTAAGTCATGCCGCCCGTGGCGAGCACTCTGTACAGCTCTCTAAACGCCTTTTCCTGATCCTCCCAGAAAAGGTACGAGCCTCTACTGACTATGAGATCTGCAAAGCCATCCTCAAAAGAAAGATCATGCACATCCTGTACATAAAAATGAGATCTGTCTGTCAATCCTCTCTCGCCTGCGCGTATCTGCGCTATTTCTATCGGCGCTTCCAGTACATCGGCAAAATGACCCTCAAGCTCTGTTTTTTCCATAACAGCAAAGCCTAGATGCCCACCGCCGCAGCCTATATCGAGCATCCTGCCTGTACGTATGCCTGTCGCCTCGATTATCTGATCTGAGATCCTGTCATATATAGGGAAAAAGACTTTGTCTGCGATTTCATCATAATCGTAATCGGGATGTTTCATTTTTCTCTCCTTTTTATCTGCTTTACATAAACATCAATAAATTTTTATTCATATTCATTAACATTTATTGTTTCAAATAAATATTTATTTTTACTGTCTTTAACACAATCATACTAACATACCAAAACGATTTAATCAAGTTTCATATTTTTATCATGTTTTCCATTTACCTGCGATATCGATTTTATTTATTGCACTAAAAAAGCAGGCATTCACAACAATGCCTGCTTTTTTTACTTACATTCTTTAGCTTTTATCTACATTATTGATATAAAATTAAACGTTAAACAGGAAGTGGATAACGTCTCCGTCCTGGACTACGTATTCCTTACCCTCTGAACGCAGGAGACCCTTTTCGCGGGCAAGGCCGAGGTTGCCGTTGCACTCTACGAGCTGGTCGTATGTGATAGTTTCGGCACGGATAAAGCCCTTTTCGAAATCACTGTGTATCTTTCCTGCTGCCTGAGGAGCTTTTGTGCCGCGCGTTATAGTCCATGCGCGTACTTCAGGCTCGCCTGCAGTTAAGTATGAAATGAGATTGAGCAGTGAGTATGATGACTTGACAAGCTTGTCAAGGCCTGATTCTTCTATGCCGAGGTCTTCGAGGAATGCAGCTCTTTCATCATCCTCAAGCTCTGCGATCTCAGCCTCGAGCTGCGCGCAGACCATTATTACTTCCGAACCCTCTGTAGCAGCGAACTCGCGTACAGCATCTACATACTGGTTTCCTTCGCCTGACGCCTCATCCTCAGAAACGTTCGCAACGTATATTATCGGCTTGTATGAGAGCAGGTTCAGAGTCTTTACGAAAGCGACCTCTTCATCGTCAAGGTCCGTGATCGTACGAGCAGACTTTCCCTCTGCGAGGACTGCCGCTATACGATTGAGCAGGTCGAGCTCCTTCTGAAGGCTCTTATCGCCCTTCAGATTCTTAGTAGTGCGCTGTATTGCTCTGTCTATCATTTCCATATCTGACAGTATAAGCTCAGTGTTTATAGTCTCGATATCAGAAAGCGGGTCGATCTTGCCGTCAACATGAACGACATTAGGATCCTCAAAGCAGCGTACAACGTGAACGATGGCAGCTACCTCGCGGATATGGCCGAGGAACTTGTTTCCGAGGCCTTCACCCTTCGACGCGCCCTTTACCAGTCCTGCGATGTCATAGAACTCTATAGTTGTGTAAATAGTTTTTTTAGCCTTGTAGATGTCAGTGAGTACCTTTAAACGCTCGTCAGGAACTGTAACTACGCCGACATTCGGCTCGATAGTACAGAACGGATAGTTGGCAGCCTCTGCGCCAGCCTTTGTGATCGCATTAAAAAGTGTGCTCTTGCCTACGTTTGGCAGGCCTACGATACCTAATTTCATTTTATCTTTTACCTTATCTGGAAAGCCTTGATGTGCAACGCTTTCCGCCTTTCATCAATATTGTTTTACGCCCGTTTTTACGCCTTTTCACGGGTCGGCGCGAGCCGATGGGTGCGGACGCACTTATTCATTCGTTCAGCCCGGCAGCACGCCGGACCGCAATAGTTCATATTTTATCACGACACGCGCGAATTCTCAATAGTATCAAATATATACGCAAATAATAAATTCCCCGTAATATGCAGATCTCACAGTAATAACGAATATCACTGCCTGCCGCGCGTCACCGCGCATTTTACGCAGCCTTGGCTGCATTGTAAAATGCGACAGCGTAGTCCGCACAGCGGACGTAGGAAGGCAGCATCGCTGCCTGTTGCGCCCGTATATTATATATTAACAATAAAAGTTTATGGTAAAATATTTTTGATATTTTCTGCCCTGCTGGCGACAGCAGCCGATGTTTTTTCGTTGATATTCATCATTCTCAATATTTTCATGCAAAATTTTACACAATAAATGAATTTTCTTAAGTAATCGGAGCAAATATGTGATATTATTAATGTTATATTACTTATACAGTCGTAAACTGAAATGGAGAATTTAAAAGATGAATGAAAGAGAGGATTACGGAAGCCGCATAAAAGAGCTTCGTATAAAGATGAACCTCACTCAGGCTGACGTTGCAAAAGCACTCAACGTTACTCCCGGATACATAAGCAATGTTGAGAACAACAGAACAGCCATGTCGCTTCGTATCCTTATATTTTTTGCACAGCTCATGCACATATCGCTCGACTCGCTCGTCGGACAGCTCGAACCGTCGTACCAGACTACAGCTCTCGACAATGAGCTGACAGATATGATAGCTGTGCTTGATGATGACAGTAAGAGAAAACTTATCGAGACATTAAAGATATGGTCGTAAACGATATTTCAGTCTCTGCGGCTGATACGCGTTACATCGTTTATCTGCGATTCATTATCTGAGATCATTAAAAGACCTGTCATGCCGCGAAATAACTCGCCGGCCGGACAGGTCTTTCTGTTTTTACAGTTCTTTCTATATTTAAATCTTACTTATTTTTCTATTTTCTATTCCAGTTCTTGCGAAACAGCCTCCGCTATCACTTGATATGCTTCTGTAAGCCGCTCGACTGACCATGCGGCGTTTGCCGGGCTGGTAGACGGCAGGCATACCGCAGGTATACCTGTATCCTTTTCGCACAGCTTTACATAGTATTTATACGATGCCGCTCCTGTACAGAATACTGATTTTATCTGCGAACGGTCTATGATGCTTTTCAGATCGTTCGGGGCAGGTGATTTTATAGACGTATCGCTCGCGCCCTTTATCTCGCACGACGCTATCGTATCCCACATGGCTATGTGATGGCGCAGCGCCAGAGCACGCTTTTCTTCTACAGTCTGAGGAGCCGGCTCGCCAAATACGGCAGCCAGCACCGGCCAGAAGCGATTGCGCGGATGCCCGTAGAAAAACTTCTGCTCGCGTGATTTCGGGCTCGGGAACGAGCCAAGTATGAGTACGCGTGAATCAGGCGCCCACAGCGGCGGGATATTATGGTAAACTTTAATGTATTCTGCCATTTCTCACTTAACGATCATATCTGCATATTCAGGATGACGTTCAAACCAGCTTACAGCATATGAGCATGTCAGCACGGCCTTTTTTTCATCAGCCTTTACGCGCGCGGCTGCGCGCTCGAGCAGTTTTCCTGCTATTCCCTGTCCCTGCAGACTTGCGTCGACTTCTGTATGGTTAAACTCAACAACTCCCGGTCTTATCTCAGGATAGAGGACTTCTGCAAGCACATTTCCGTCAGGCGTTACGTACTCAGTCCTGTCTGCTTTTACTTCAAACTTCGGCTCAGCGTAGGCAGTCGGTGCTATCAGCAGCTCCTGGTCCGGTCCGTATATCTCGTCGCGGTAGAACGCCGGCCAGTCCTTCGGCAGATACTCACGGCATCCCACAGAGATATATCCGAGATCATTTCCAAATTCTTCGCGCACAGCCTCTGCTATCCTTGCAGCCAGCGCCATCTTCTGCTGCTCCGTCTTTCCCGGCCATACATTTATGGTAATATGTGGCATTATATATTCCTCCTTATTCAAGTTCCTGCTTTATTTTTCCTATGACTCCTATGTCGGCAGGCAGCCAATCGACGCTGTAAAGCTCATTCGCCGAAAGCCACCTTGCGTCCTCATGCTCCCGGAGCACGAGCTCATTTGAGAGCAGCTCGCACCAGAAGCAGTTCATCGACAGGTGAAACTGCGGATAATCGTATTCCACTGTTTCTATTAGCTCACCGACCTTCACCTCAGCATCAAGTTCCTCGCGTATCTCGCGCACGAGCGCCTCCTGCGGAGTCTCACCCGGCTCGATCTTTCCGCCCGGAAATTCCCAACCATCCTTAAACTCGCCATACCCGCGCTGCGTTGCAAATATCGTGTTGCCGTTTCTGATGACCGCGGCGACTACTTTTACTGTTTTCATCTATCGCGCTATTCCTTCCTTGCTTATCTAATCAGTGATATATTCAAATATATCCTCACGTACAGGTTTGTCAAGCTCCCAATCGATTTCTACTGCTTTTTTGTTTGTGTTCGGCATTATGATCTCCCTTGCCGCTCCTGTAGCAAACATTTTTCCAAGATAATAAAATTCTTTAGAACCGTTATCGTCCTTATTTTTTCTTACAAAAAGGTGTACTGCTATACCGCGCTCATCGGCATGAAGCAAAGTCTGTACATCATCTGATTTTAGATCTCTTCCATTTTTGGATATAGCTGTCAAAGTTCTATCACTTGTGAATCTATCTTCATATTTCGTAGTATCACTTATGCCGTCGTCCTTTTCATAATTTATGAATACAGGAAATGTCTGCGTTTTCTTGTCATATTTGTATCCGCCAATATTTATCGGAACTTCGTTATGCTCCCAATTCAGTAATCGACAAACATCCTCAAATGTATATTTTTTATATAACACTAAGTTTGTATCATAGTAACGATCTTTGTACTCCGAATTGTATCTGGATATTCCAAATTCTACAAGCTCACGGACCATATCACAAAAATCCTGATTTTCAAGCATTCTATGTAACGTTTGACTTACTCTGTAATCATAATTTCCGGCAGTAAGTTTCTTTGCATACTCAAAGAATTTATTTGCTGATGCGCCTGGCGCATCGTTTATTTCCATTTTTTCTACAAAAATACATTCGTCATATTTATTTTTGCCTGCGCCTGTTGGAAATTCATTTGTCATTACATTTATGATATTTTCCAAACATTCTTTTGAAAGCTGTATATCATATTTTTCTTCCAACACCTGCGAAAGGCCGCTTATAAGATACTCGCCTGTCGTCATGATCCGATCAATGAGCTCAAGTTCATGTATCCTTTTTCCTGCAGCAAGCTTTTTTGAGATAAATTCAATAAAGCTCGCTTCTTCATCTGTCAAGCGTATTCTGTATTCTTTTTCATATTTTACAAGAAATTTGTAATATGATCCCAATCTGTCATTATCAAATATTCTTATTACGTCCATTTCTCCGTATCTTTCAAAATCCATAAGCGACGGTATACGTCCAAGCTTGTTCTTCAGATTGAAATAGTTTTGCTTTATCAGTCGTATGTCACTGAAATTTGCAGTATCTATAGACTTAAATATCATCTTCCTTGATATTTCATCAAAATGAAGCGTGCTGGCCCCAGGAATGACTCTTACGCCTTCAAGAACAAATCTGCGGATGTTGTCCTTGTTATACGTCCGGTCGCCGGACAGAGCGATCGGTATCATGAAATTTGTACTGTAATTGCCTATGAAGTCAAGTATTACCACGTATTCTTTACCAACAGCTTTTCTAAGGCCTCTTCCAAGCTGCTGTACAAACACTACTGGTGATTCTGTCGGTCTAAGCATTATTATCTGATTGATCTCAGGTACATCGATACCTTCTGAGAATATATCTACTGACAGTATGTAATCTATCGGACCGGTATATGAAGCTAATCCATTTTTACTTATATACTCCTTATTTTCTTTATTTTGTTCGGGTGATTCTGCCATCACCAGGCGCTCTATCATCTGCGTCCTGATGTCTTCGCTGTCTGAGCCTGTAAGTACTACAGTTCTCCAACCGTTTTTATTGAATTTTTCAGACAGCTCTCTTGCCTCATCGATGCGGCTGCAAAATATCAACCCTTTTACCCTCTCACCGCTATATCCAAAATATTCAGCTTTTTTCATGACGTGCTTTACACGTTCATCTGATGTCAAATATCTGAAATTTTCTATAGTTTGGTCTTTCGGGCTATCCGGCTCCTGCCCATCTGATACAGTCAGATCCGTTATTCCAAAATAGTGAAATGGGCAGAGCAGATCCTCTTCCATTGCCTGCTGAAGACGTATCTCACACGCTATATTATGATCGAATATTTCATAAATATTGCGTCCATCTATATCTGAGTCACGTCTGTCAGGCGTAGCCGTCATTCCAAGGCTGAATGCCGGTTCAAAATATTCCATTATTTTTTTGTAGCTGGCTGAAGAAGTGTGATGGGCTTCATCATAAACTATGCAATCAAAGTGGTCCGGAGTGTAATGAGTAAGATTTTCATCCTTACACATAGTCTGCATCGTAGCAAATACAAGATCAGCATCAAATCCATAAGAACCGCCTCCGACAACTCCTGTTGTCACACTACTGCCAAACACATTTTTGTATGAACGTTCTGCCTGAACAGCGATCTGATTTCTATGAACAAGAAAAAGTACTTTTCTAAATCCCAACTCGCGCATAGCAAATGCTGACGCATATGTTTTTCCTGTACCTGTTGCACTTATCAGTAAACCCTTGCTTTCACCATTTGCTCGCAGATCTTTTAAGTTCATAATAAATCTTGTCTGCATTTTATTAGGCTCGAGCCTGTATGATTCAAGCGATGGTATCTGTTCTGCTGCAGCTGCACGCCTCTGTTCCCTTATTATTTTATACTTCTGAGAATATTCTTCGAAAAATTCTTCAAATTTTATCGCTTTTGAAGAATTCCACATATTATTGAACTCATCAAGTATTTCTTTTGCGTACTCACCTTTATCTGTAGAGACTATTTTTGTATTCCATTCGCGGTTGAGTGTAAGCGCGCTGTGAGTCATATTTGAGCTGCCGATGATTATCCTGTATATCTCTCCGCTTCTGAAAATATAGCCTTTTGTGTGAAAGCCTTCTCTTGACTGTGGTTGTTGGACGTCGGATCTTCCTTTACCGTTATATGAAATGCCTGACGTACTGTACATTCGTAATTCTATATTACTCATTTCAGCTAGCTTGCGTAATGCGCGAGGCTCACTAAAGTTGAGATAATCTGTAGTCAATATTTTGCCAGGTACGCCTCGCTGTTCAAGTTCACTCAATGTTTGCAGGAGCGGCGTTATCCCTCCAAGTGTTATGAACGCTACACTTATGCAAAATTCCTGGCACGATGAAAGTTCATCCTCTATCGATGATAGTATCTTTCTTCCTTCTTTATAATTATTTGAAAGGAATTGCGGACGATATGCACTTATTGACGGTATATCAGCATCTATAAATGCTGATTCTGCACCTTTTTGTATTTTTCTTGCTATATTTGTATCCAATTTTACACTTCCATTATCATTTTTACGCATTTGCTCATTGCTTATATACTTATACTTTAACATAAAATACCATTACATAATAGATCGCGTTTTTACTTGACTATGGATTTCATAATCGTCAGCACTTTCCTATTCAGTATTTCTTTGCTGACTTTTTTCTCACGCCTATGTCAGCATTACTGAACTACATACATTCTTGCTGACTTTATTCTGCACATCGTGTCAGCATTGCTGAACTGCATACATTCTTGCTGACTTTTTTCTGCACATCGTGTCAGCTTTTCTCAGTTGCATCCGTTTTTGCTGACCTGCTCATTTCAATTTTGTCAGCATTCTACCATTCAGCATTGCTCTGCTGACTTTTTTCTCACGCCTATGTCAGCATTACCCAACTCCACACTATTCTGCTGACTCATGATTATCCTTATTTGTCAGCATTCCTACGCTCAGTATTATTTGCTGACTTTCTGCAAACTATAATGTCAGCACCATATCAAATGATATTAAAGCGCTGACATCTCAAAAATAAAAGCTGTTGATCGAATAGATCTCCAAGAACTTATCCAACCAACAGCTTAAAAACTCATTAATTTATTATTTCATTAATTAATTGCAGCTATGCCCCTCTCCATGCCCGTGATCATGTTCTTCACAGCGCGCATCAGGATCGTTTGCGAGCGTGCCTGCGAGGAGCGCTGCTACTGCTTCGTCTGCGCTGCCTGTGATGCCGCCGTAGAGCTCTATGCCTGCTTCTGCGACCGCGTTCTTGCCGCCTCCGCCTATCCCGCCGCATATAAGCACGTCAACGTTTCTGCTTGCGAGAAATCCCGCGAGCGCTCCATGGCTGTATCCGTCGTTTCCGATGACCTGCTCGCTGACTACCTTTCCGTCCTCTGCATCGTAGACCTTGAACTGCTCTGTGCGTCCGAAATGCTGAAAGATGTTTCCGTTTTCGTAAGTTACTGCTATTCTCATTATTTTTCTCCTTTAGTCACATACTACTTCATTGCGGGCATATCGTCCGCGCCGAGTTATTGACATATGTCAATAACATTATGCTCCATCCTTATCAAAAAATCAAGCCATTACAAAATTTTTAAAATTTTCCTGTTTACAAATCGCCGCAATAAATGCTAAAATACGATTCATGCAGCCGTCACCGGCTGGGTATAATTTAATACTGAAAAAGCAAAACGACATTAAATATCGCTTGAACCTATGTCTGATGGTTCAGGTAATATTCAATGTCGTTTTTGTTTTGTATTCATTTATTAATTAAAATGGAGGTGGCTATTATGCCTGAAACAAAATTTGAAAGCTTTATTTTTTCTGTGATCATGGTATTCTGCATGGTCTTTTCTATGACGACTTACACTCTGGCGCTGCAGTCAGGCGGACTGAGCGGCGCGACTTTCGTTACTGCGTTGCAGGAAATGTGGCTTGAGTATATCATAGTCCTCTGCATGATATTCTTTGTCATAACAAAGCTCGCTCAGAGGCTCGCGTTCCGCGTAGTAACGCCGGGCGCGGACAAGCCGATATTCATCATCCTGTCGATACAGTGCTTTACCGTATGCCTGACAGTGCCTGCCATAACGTTGATCGCAACATTCATACACAACGGCTTCACGCCCGACTGGTTCGTAAGCTGGATACAGCTCGCCGTCACTTGCTTCCCGATGGCGCTCTGCCTGCAGGTATTTTTCGCAGGCCCGCTCGTGCGCCTTACATTCAGAACGATATTCAGGCGCGGCGCGCGTGCTCGTGTAAGCGCGTAATCCTTAAACTAAAAAACAGCGGCTCCGTGAGGAAATTCATCCTCCGAAACCGCTGTATGCATTTTGTTTTATGCTTTTATACTTTTATGTAGTTCCGGCCGCTATAGGACCGTAATCGTCGTGTCCCGATTCGAAGACTTACTCAGTTACGAGTGTTACTTCTACTGGGATAGACTTTTCAACTGTTTCGCCGTTTATGAGCTTGATAGCTGTTTCTACTGCTGTAGAACCCATCTTGTCAGGCTGCTGAGCAACTGTAGCTGCCATCTTGCCTGCCTTTACAGCTGCAACGCCGTCATCTGTAGCGTCAAAACCTACGATCTTGATGTCCTTGCCTGATGCTTCGATAGCTTCGATAGCACCGAGAGCCATTTCGTCGTTGTGAGCGAATACACCCTGGAGGTCGCCGTTAGACTGGATGATGTTTTCCATTACAGTAAGGCCTTCAGCTCTGTCGAATGAAGCTGTCTGGCTTGCAACTACGTCGAGGCTGCCGTCAGCGATGTTGTGGAAGCCCTGTCCTCTGTCGATAGTTGCAGAAGCGCCTGTAGTACCCTGGAGCTCAGCTACCTTAGCACCGTCACCGATAACTGACTTGAGGTATTCAGTTGCCATTTCAGCACCTGCTACATTATCTGAAGCGATCTGGCAGTCAACGTCAACACCGTTTACAGCACGGTCAACTGCGATAACCTTGATGCCTGCTGCGATAGCGTCCTCTACTGCAGGAGCGATAGCGTCAGAGTCAACAGGGTTTACGATAAGTACTGAAACGTTCTTTGAGATGAGGTCATCAACGTCATTTGTCTGCTTTGCAGCGTCGTCGCCTGCGTCTGTAACTACGAGCTCTACGCCTGCAGCGTCTGCGGCAGCCTGAGCGCCTTCAACGAGTGTTACGAAGAACGGGTTGTTCTGAGTAGATACTGCGAGTCCGATAGCGCCTGAACCTGCAGCTTCACCGCCTGCAGCAGCAGAACCTGCGTCGTTTGAAGCACCGCCGCATGCTGTCATGCCAAATACCATTGCAGCTGCCATTACTACAGCTAAGATCTTCTTTTTCATTTTTTTTACATTTCTCCTTTGGATTCCAAATGTTTTTAAATTTGTATATTTTTATCTCTTTCTGTCAGATAATACGGCGAGAAGGATAACGATACCCTTAACGACGTCCTGATAGTAAGAGGATATACCTAAGATATTCATACCGTTGCTCAGTACAGCGATGATGAGTACGCCGAACAGCGTGCCTGTTATCTTGCCGCGTCCGCCGTTCATGCTCGTACCGCCGAGCGCTACAGCAGCGATCGCGTCAAGCTCATAGCCGGAACCGAGCGTAGGCTGTGCAGAGCTCAGTCTTGAAAGGAGTATGAGGCCTGCCATCGCAGACATAAGGCCCGATACGCCGTAAGCTATGAGCTTAGTCTTGTTTATATTTACGCCTGCAAGCTTTGCGCACTCTGCGTTTGAGCCTGTAGCGTATATCCTTCTTCCGAATGTCGTCTTATTCAGAACAAAGTAGAATACTGCAAATACTACGGCAAGTATTATTACAGGGAACGGGATGCCGAGCACCGCGCCCTTACCGATGAACTTGAGGAACGCTGAGCTTCCGAGACCTGAGATAGGCTTACCCTCAGTGTATATCATAGTCACACCGCGGTATACAGTCATAGTAATTAATGTAGCGATGAACGGCTGCAAACGGCCCTTTGTAACGAGAAATCCGCTGACAACGCCGAATATCACGCCTATGAGCAGCGCCGCAAGCATAGCGACCGGAACAGGGATGCCTGCTACGATCATGCCTGCGCAGAACGCTGTGCTCAGCGCAAGTACAGAACCTACCGAAAGGTCGATGCCGCCCGTGAGTATAACGCCTGTCATGCCGAACGCGATCAGACCGTTTATAGATGACTGTCTGAGCAGCGAAAGTAAATTCGTCGGCTGACGGAATTCAGGGCTGAATATACTGATGCCGACTACAAGGACTATGAGCGCGATGAGCGCGCCGAAATCCTGCAGGACATTTAATCCTGATTTTTTGTCTTTCAAACTCATTTTATAAAGTACCTCCCGTAGCCAGGGTCATTATACTCTCCTGACTTGCATTTTCTATATCCAAGATGCCTCTCACATCACCCTCGCGAACGACCATTACACGGTCGCTCATGCCCAGGATCTCAGGAAGTTCTGATGAGACCATGATTATTGCGACACCTTTTCTTGCCATATCATTTATTACATTATAAATTTCTTTTTTAGCGCCGATATCCACGCCTCGAGTAGGCTCGTCCAGTATCAGGATCTTCGGCTCAGTGTATATCCACTTTGCGAGTACTACCTTCTGCTGGTTGCCGCCGCTCAGATTTCCACATTCGTGTTCAGTGCCAAAGCATCGGATCTTGAATTCCTCTATGCCTCTGCTTATGAGCGACTTTTCCTTTGACCTTGATATAACGCCGCTTCCGGAAATAGTTCCGAGGTTTGCCAGGGCAATATTTTCGCGGATAGTCTTGTCGAGCATAAGGCCCTCGACCTTTCTGTCCTCAGTGATAAAGCCTATGCCAGCCTTCATGGCGTCCATAGGGCTCTTTATCTTTACCGGCTGCCCGTCTATCAATATCTCGCCGCTGTCAGCAGGAAGATATCCGAATATAGCCTGCATGATCTCCGTGCGTCCCGCACCCATAAGTCCCGAAACGCCGAGTACCTCGCCTGCGCCCACAGTAAACGAAACGTCGCTGAAAGCGCCCTTTCTTGAAAGGCCCTTGACCTCAAATACAGTCTTGCCGATGCTGTGATTTCTCGAAGGATAACGCTCGCCTATCTCACGTCCGATCATCATCTTAACGACGTCGTCCATCGTTATATCCTTTATCTCGCACGTGTCGATATACTGACCGTCTCTGAGGACCGTTATACGGTCGCACAGCTCAAATATCTCTTCCATTCGGTGAGAGATATATACGATCGAAACCCCGCGCTTTCTCAGGTTCTCTATTACCTCGAAAAGTGCAGCCGTCTCGCTCTGCGTAAGAGCCGCAGTCGGCTCGTCCATTATTATTACCTTAGCGTCAACGAGCAGCGCCTTGCATATCTCTATCATCTGCTGCTGACCTACCGAAAGGTCTGACATTACTGTATCAACAGGAATCTTAACGCCCATGCGGTCAAGGATCTCCTTTGCCTTTGCGCGCATGGCTTTTTTGTCGCATATGCCGAAGCCCTTAGTTATCTCCTTGCCCATGAAGAGGTTTTCTTCAACGGTAAGGTCGAACATAACGTTGAGCTCCTGATATATGAATACGATACCGGCAGCCTCAGCCTCCTGAGGATTATTGTAGTGGACCTCCTGCCCGTCCACCTTTACAACGCCGCCGTCCTTCGTATAAACGCCGGTCAGTATCTTCATAAGCGTAGACTTTCCGGCGCCGTTTTCGCCCATCAGGGCATGCACCTCTCCGTCCCTCAGAAAAAATCCGGCGTTGTTAAGCACCTGGTTCGTTCCGAAAGACTTCATTATGCCCGTCATTTCTATATTCATTTCCGCTCCTTTCCGAACACTTTACTATCCGAAGATACATGCAGACTGAAGTATGATATTCGCATAAGGCGTAGTCTCGCCGCTGCGTATCACTGCCTTGCAGTCCTCTGTCAGCTTCTTGAGTTCGGCGTGAGAAACATACTCGACCTCGCACGGTCTGTCAGTTTTTTCAAAATAAGCAAGTATCTGGCTGAGCACTTCAGGATTCTGTTCCTTTATCTCCTCAGCGAGTACGATCTTTTCAACAGCCATGTCAGCGCCTACCGTTTCAAGCACCTCCATAAATGACGGCACGCCGAAACGGAGCGCAAGATCTATGCGCTCTGTCGTGTCTGGTATCGGAAGACCGCAGTCGCCGATAGCGATGCGGTCCGTATGACCCATATAAGTAAGGACTCTTGAAATATCAGCATTCAGGATTCCGTTCTTTTTCATTTCTGTTATGCCTCCAGTTCCTTCATAACTTCTTCGCGTGTAGGGATGCCGCCCTGTGCGCCGAACTTTTCTATAGAAAGACCTGCAGCGATGTTGGCAAATCTGAGAGCTTCCTCTGTAGAAGCGCCCTCTGACATCTTTACAGCGAATGCGCCGTTAAATGTATCTCCTGCACCTGTAGTGTCTACGATGTGCGAGATCCTTGCCGGTACCTGTACCATGCCGCCTGACTTGAGACAAGTAACTACGCCTGCAGCGCCCAGAGTGATTATGAGCTTTTCAGGATACTTCTCGAGAAGCGCTTCAAGGTCTTCTGACTCACCAAAAAGTATCTTTGCTTCGTGCTCATTAGGAGTTAAGTAAGTTATCTTTTCGATAGTTTCATGTGACAGTGGAGCTGCCGGAGCCGGGTTGAGCATTACAGGTATGCCGTTTTCATTGCAGAGGTCTACCACGTACTCTATAGTATCGACAGGGATCTCATGCTGAAGCGCTACGAGGTCTGACTTGAGCAGCTCGTCTGCGATGCTGTCTACGTACTCTCTGTCAACACAGCCGTTCGCGCCTGCAACTACAACGATAGTGTTGTCATTTTCGCCTACAGTTATGAGCGCCACACCTGTCGGAACTCCGTCCGCCTTCTTTATGTGTTCAGTAGCAACGCCTTCCTTTACAAGATTTTCCACGAGCGCTGCGCCGTTAGGATCGTTTCCCACGCAGCCGAACATTTCTACGTCCGCGCCCAGTCTTGCCATAGCCACAGCCTGATTTGCGCCCTTGCCTCCAGGAACCAGATCGAAGCTGCTTCCGTGAAGAGTCTCGCCCTTCGCAGGTATACGAGCAGCTGTAACTACCATATCCATGTTAATGCTTCCTACAACAGATATCTTCATTTCTACTCTCTTTCATAAAATAAGATTATATTAAAATTTAGTGAAATACACATACGTATTTATTATCCTTTATTCCAGACGCAAATTCAAGAACATATTTCATTATTTCATTTATTACGTGCATAAATTTTTACCTGTAAAATCTATTTTTACCTTATTTTAGTCGATTTTTACCGATTTGGCGATGAAATGTATACCAATAGAGTGATTATATACATAAATACAAACATGCAGATGCTTAAAAAGTTATAAGTTCTCATACTTGCGCCGGCCCGCCGGCTAGTCGGTGTGAGGCCTTTTTGAGGGGCCGCCTGGCGGCCGCCCCTTTCACTTAATATTTATTCATTTCGCATTAATATTATTCATTAAGCGCGTCAAGAAACGCTTCGCCGTATTTCTCGAACTTGCTCTCGCCTACGCCGAACACGTCGAGCATCGAAGCCTTGTCTGTCGGCTTTTTGACGCACATATCCTTCAGCGTCTTGTCGGAGAATACTACATACGGCGGGACGCCTGCGCCTGCGGCTATGTCGGCGCGCAGCTTTCTCAGGCGCTCAAACAGCTCTCTGTCTGATTCAGTTTCGAGGCTGAGCGCCGTTTTGCTCTTTTTCGGCTGCTTTGCGGAGCTCATTACGGCTTTTTTCATGAAAACTCTGTCCTCGCCTTTTACTAACGGTATGCATTTTTTGCCGAGGATGAGGACCGGGTAGTCGCCCGTCGTCGTTTTTATGTAGCCGCCCAGCTCGAGCTCAGTTATCATGTTTCTGATGTCGCCGCTTTTGTAGCTTGACAGGCTTCCGTATGATTCCAGTTCATCAAGGCCGCGCTCTGTTATCTTTTCTGCGCGGCTGCCGCCGACTACGCCTGCTATTACGCCCGCTCCGAAGCGCTGGCGGCAGTCTCTTATGCAGCGGACTATTTTTATGCATTCGTCTGTTATGTCTACCTTATCGAACTGCGTGTTGCAGCTGCTGCAGTTTCCGCAGCTTCCGGCGTGATCCTCGCCGAAATATTTAAGTATGTACTCGCGCAGGCATACTGACGTCTGACAGTAATGCGTCATAGATGTCAGCTTTTTTTCGGCGTTTTCTCTTATGGCAGCGATCTCCTCGGGCGAGCTGTCCTCGCCCTCGCCTGCGTGGCTTATGAGCAGCTTGTTTATCATTATGTCCTGCGGGGAGAATAATATTACGCACTCTGCGGGCTCGCCGTCACGTCCGGCGCGGCCTGCCTCCTGGTAGTAATTTTCCATGCTCTGCGGCATATTATAATGCACTACAAAGCGGACGTTCGACTTGTCTATACCCATGCCGAACGCGTTCGTGGCTACCATGATGCTGCACCTGTCATATACGAAATCGTCCTGATTTTTGTTGCGCTCTTCTGCTGAAAGTCCTGCGTGATAACGCTCTGCGCTGTAGCCATGCTCGCGCAGCATATCACATACCGCCTCTACGTTCTTTCTGGTCGAGCAGTATATGATACCGCTCTCGTCTGCTGCATGGGCGAACGCGCCGACTCCGTCCGCGCTGCAGTGCTTTCCGACTATCTCAAGCAGCTCTCTGTCCTTTTCGGCCGCACCTCTTACGTTTTTTACTCCGAAATACAGATTTTCCCTGTCGAAGCCTGTTACGAGGACTTCAGGCTCGCGCAGGCCGAGACTGCTTATTATGTCGTCTCTTACTATGTCGGTCGCTGTTGCTGTGAATGCGTTTACGCGCGGTCTCTGCGGGAACATGTCTATGAAAGAGCGGATCTTAGTATAGCTCGGTCGGAAATCGTGTCCCCACTGCGATATACAGTGCGCTTCGTCTACCGTTATCATCGTTATCGGCGCTTCTGAGGCGAACTGCATAAATGTCGGCGTTTCGAGGCGTTCGGGGGCTACGTAGATTATGCGGTATTCGCCCTGTGATGCGAGGCGCAGGACTTTTGCTATCTGCGCTTCATTGAGCGAGCTGTTTACGTAGGCTGCTCTTATGCCGTTCTGATTTAGCGCCTGTACCTGGTCTGTCATGAGCGATATGAGCGGCGATATTACGATAGTTACGCCGGGGAGCATTACTGCGGGTATCTGGTAGCAGATGGATTTTCCTGCGCCTGTCGGCATGATGCCGAGGACATCGCGGCCGTCCAGGACGGCGTCTATCAGGAGCTCCTGGCCGGTCCTGTAGTTGTCGTAGCCGAAGTATTTTTTCAGGACTTCGTATTTTTCTTCTTTCTTTGTTTTCATTTTTGACCCCTTTTTTTAGATGTATATGTTTTCGTAAATCCGGGACGCCTTTCTGTTGCCTGCGAAATATACGGAACGGTTGAAGCCCTGCCCGTATCTCTGATACGGCGTGCAGGTCTCATACAGAAATTGCACATTTTACGCAGCTTTAGCTGCAGTGTAAAATGCGACAGCGTAGTCCACGTAGTGGACGTAGGAAGGCAGATCTGCTGCCTGTTGCGCAGCTTTAGCTGCAATGCAATTTTTCAGTTCGTGGTATAGGGAATTTCAACTACGCTTATCCGTATATTCTCCGGCATTATTGGGCGTCTTTTTGAAATAAAGGCATTGCCATAAAGCACATATTATTTTTCCATATTTTAATTGAGCACTTTTTTATATCCTTAAATATTATAATTAAAGTATACTTTATTATAAATTTATATAAACAAAAAGACGCCCAAAAAGCGGGCAGGCATGCAGGCGAGCGGAGCGTCGGAGCAGAATGGTGATGCTGCCAACGAGGTGAGCAAGGCGGTTTGCACT
>CAVGTL010000016.1:0-26926 GCA_963632005.1 Succinivibrio sp. | reverse complement strand
AGGATTACGAGGTGCTCGCTTTTGAGTGGGCTATAAAGAGGATAACAGATGAGGAGCTCGCCGAAATAAGAAATTCATACGAGCTCATGGAGTTTTACACTCACAAAAAGGAATTTGAAAAATCAGCGGCGCAGAACAGCCACTTCCACGAGCTGATCTACAAGGCTTCTCACAACAGGCTGCTTACTCAGATACTTACGAGCTATCAGTATTACACAAAGCAGCTCCAGTACAGCGAAACGCCTAACTACGACCACATGGATGACGTGCTCGCAGAGCATTTCGAAATGCTCGATTCGCTCGAAAAGAAAGACCCTGAGCGCGGCGCAGCAGTCGTAAGGAAGCACCTCGAAGCTTCGAAGAGGCGCGCAGGCTACGGCGGATTTGACAAATAAATTTAAAAAGCAGGAATACATAAAATGGCTGAAAAGAATATACTTGGTAAAAAAGATATCGCCAAAGTGCTGGAGCTGCTCGAGCAGACGTATCCCGATGCGGGCTGCGCGCTGCATTACGGTACACCGTTCCAGCTGCTGGTCGCAGTAGTTCTTTCAGCTCAGACGACGGATAAAAAGGTCAATCAGGTAACTGGTGACCTTTTTCGTTTATATCCGACCGCCGAAAAAATGGCGCAGATACCGGAGTCAGAGCTGCAGGAACGCATAAAAGTAATAGGGATGTACCGCCAGAAATCAAAAAACGTCATAGCGCTGAGCCGCATACTCGTCGAAAAATACGGCGGCGAAGTGCCTGACGACCAGGATAAGCTCATGGAGCTGCCCGGCGTTGGCAGAAAAACGGCAAACGTAGTGATGTCAGTCGCGTTCGGCCACCAGCGCATAGCGGTAGACACGCACGTTTTCAGAGTTTCAAACAGGATAGGTATCGCCAGCGGTGATGATGTGCTCAAAACAGAAAATTCACTGATGGAAAATATCCCTGAAAATATGTGGACAAAGACTCATCACATGCTGATATGGCACGGCCGCATGATATGTGACGCAAGGAAGCCAAAGTGCAGCGAATGCCCGCTCGACGGCGTGTGTATGAAAAATGGAATGAAATAAACGAGGCAGTAATATGCCTGCGGTGCCCAACCTCCCGCGCTCCCGGCGCGCCCACGGAATGCCGAAATTGCAATATTATGGTGACATAAGCAGAGGAAGTATGATATACTTCTAAACTGTTAAGCAAAATATATATTAAAAAGGAAATAAATTTATGACAGAAAACAACAACTTGATCTTCCACGGCTGCGACGTGGCAGAGCTCGTAGAAGAATTCGGAGCTCCGCTTTACGTAATGTCAGAGGATGAGATAAGAGAACGCTGCCGCGAGATAAAGCGCGACTTTACAGAAAAATACCCGGATACGCGCGCAGCCTTCGCAGGAAAAGCATGTCAGACGCTCGACGTGTGCCGTATCGTAGCATCAGAAGGCATGGGACTCGACGTAGTTTCGGGCGGCGAGATATACGCGGCGCTTAAGGCAGGATACGACCCTGCGCTGCTCGAGTTCAACGGCAATGCAAAGAGCCGCGCCGAGATAGAGTACGCGCTCGAGGTCGGCGTAGGAACTATAATAATAGATAACATGTCGGAGCTTGAGATAATAGCAGAGATCGCCGCTGCAAAGGGCGTAAAGGCAGTAGTAGCGCTCCGTGTGACGCCGGGCGTTGACAGCCATACGCACCAGTTCATATCTACAGGACAGCTCGATTCTAAATTCGGATTCGCGCCTGAGGAGATCCTTGATTACGCTGTAAAGGCCGTGCTCGACTCAGAAGCTCTTGATCTGATAGGCCTGCATTATCACGTAGGCTCGCAGCTTCATGAAAACGATTCGCATATAATGGCAACAGATGTCATGCTCGAGCTGCTGGCAGATCTTAAGGAAAAATATGGATACGTGCCGCGCGAGCTCAACTGCGGAGGCGGCTTCGGAGTGCATTACGCGGGCGATCCTGAACGCACTACAGTTTCGTATTTTATGGACCCTGTAATGGAGCGCATAAACGCTTTTTATGAAAAGTCGGGCGACAAGCGCCCTGTTGTCGCTATAGAACCTGGCAGATGGGTAGTTGCAGAGGCGGGAATAACTGTTTACGAAATAACTTCAGTTAAGACTAACGCCGCAGGACGTACTTACTACGGCATAGACGGCGGTTATCCTGACGACCCGCGCGTAGCGCTTTACGACGCAAAATACGAGGCGGAAGCAGTAACAAAAGTAAACGAACCGCATGACCGCAAAGTAACCATAGCAGGGAAATGCTGCGAATCAGGCGACGTGCTCATCTGGGATATAATGCTCCCTGAGATGAAGCCGGGCGACCTGCTCGCCGTATACGCAACAGGCGCGTACAACTACACTATGGCGAACAACTACAACCGCCAGCCGAGACCTGCGATGGTAATGATAAAGGACGGAGTTCATCGCCTTTCGGTAAGGCGCGAGACTTATGAGGATCTTATTGCCCGGGAAATTTAAATTTAAATTTAAAATTAAATTTAAGTTTAAGTTTCGGAAATGATCCTGACGAGATAAGGATAAAATACGATAATCAAAGCAAAAAGCGCTGCATCCTGCGGCTCGTGAGAGTCCGGGTGCAGCGCTTTTTCAGCCTGTATGAAATGCAGCGCGGAGCGCCACTTTACCGGGATGTGTGACCGGTGACGGTCGGGTGCGTTTGAAATTTATTATTCGTTAATTATTTATTATTTATTATTTATTATTTATTATTTATGGTACTTTCTTGATGTCCTGAAAATTCCGATAACGCAGCAGAGCATAAATATTGAAACGCCGAAGAGGACTACGAACGCGCTCTGCGTACCGATAAGAGTCCCTTCTGTCAAAGCACTCGCGGCGCTCTGAGTTGCCTGCGCCGATGCCACTATAGTCGAAACTACGCAAGTTCCGACAGCTCCGGAGAGCTGCTGCATCGTGTTTATTACTGCATTTCCGTCGCTGTTGAGCTCGTCCGGGAGGTAGCTCAGCCCGTTCGTCATGTTTGTACCCATCGAAAAGCTCTGGCCGAATGCAAATAACATGTAGAATATTATGATAGCGGCGATGCCTGCGCTGTGCAGGAACAGAGCGAAAAGGCATGTGGAAATTATGATGAAAATATTTCCTGTCGGTATAGGCAACTTTGCACCGAATCTGTCGAGGAGCCTGCCGCCGAGCGGAGTCGTGCAAGCGCCGAGTATGCAGCCCGGGAGCAGCAGACAGCCCGCAGTGAATGCATTTTCACCCATAACGAGCTGAGCGTAGTTCGGGATAAGGAATCCCGCGCCAAGGCATATGAACTGGACTGAAACTATAGCAGCAACGCTGAGCGTGAACGGCGCGCAGCGGAACACCTGCATGCGGATGACAGGCGAGTCTGACTCGCGAGATCTTCTGCAAAATACAGCCAGAGCAAATACCGTGGCTATCAGCATGGCGATGACAGGAGCGCTTAACCAGCCTGATTTTGAGGCCTGATTTATGCCGAATATAAAGCAGGCAAAGCCGCCGGCGAGGAAGAAGAAATCCTTTACATTGAAACTGATCTTTTCGGTAGCGCTTACCTGTCTGATCCCCGAAACGCCCATAAATAACGAGATGACGAGGAGTGGCAGCAGTGCGACAAATATCATCCTCCAGCCGAGAGTATTTACGATCATGCCGCCGAGCGACGGACCGACTGCAGGCGCTATCGCAGTTATGAGCGATGCAGTTCCCATCATCAGCCCCATCTTTTCATAAGGGACCTGTTCAAGAACGATGTTGAACATGAGCGGCAGCGCTATGCCTGTGCCTACGCCCTGTATAAGGCGGCCGAGAAGCAGCAGCGCAAATACCGGAGCAGCGGCGCACATCACAGTGCCGATTATAAAGAGTGTTATCGCCGTTACGAAAAGGCGCTTTGTCGTGAAGCGCCTCTTGAGCCACGACGAAGCCGGGATGATGATGGAAAGTATCAGCAGATATCCCGTAGTTATCCACTGGACAGTAGACGTCCCGACGCCGAATTCCTTCATGAGCGACGGAAATGTAACGTTCATGGCTGTTTCGACCACAACACCGGAGAACGACATCAGCCCGGTCGCAATAATCGACATGATAAGTTTCGCGTCTATCCTTCTTTCAAATTGAGTGTTTTCATTCATTTTGTTTGATTCCTTTCTGACTTGTTTTAATTCAATTCCTTTGCACGAATAGTGATGAATTTCTAATAATGGCATGACCCCTGACGGCCGCCAGGCGGCCCATCGGGCGCAAAGCGCCAAATTATAAATTTGAAATATCAGGCGTATTTGCGCTCATAAGCTCGTAGGCGTGATGGATCGCACGGATGGCAGCTCTGACGTCTTCAGCAGGTATCGGCTCAAGGAGCTGCGAGAGCCATTCATGATAATTCAGACAATATATCCTGTGTACTTCACGTCCCGAGGTCGTCATGTTGACCAGTATCACGCGCCTGTCGGCGGTGTCGGGCGTTTTGTCAACGTAGCCCTTTGTCTGAAGCTCATTGACAAGCTTCGTAATGCTCGGCCGCGTGCTCCGCATAGCATCGCTTATATCGCTTATCCTGACTGTGCTTCCCTGCTGCTCAGGCTTATAAATATTATCCAGTACACGTATATGCCGTGGCGTAAGCCCGTCAGGCAGCTCCGGCAGCATATCAGCCAACCGCTTAGCCTCATGGAACGAATCCACGAATTTTTTCATAAGCTCTGTGTCCATTTTTTATATTCCTTTTATTTTTTCAGAATTTAGATGAGTGATTATGGTTTAAATAATTACCTAAAGTAATTATCCTGAGTAAGTATAATACCGATTTTCGGGAATGTAAAGAGAAAAATTTTGAAAATCCAATAAAAGTGGGCATTAAAAGCGTTACTTAACTTTGGATAATCATACTTTGGAACGATTTACACATAGAAAAGATACAGATATAATCATTACGAGAGTAAAACATAACTAATGTGCAAAGGAGGAATTATTAATGAAAAAACGCATTGGAAGTCTGTTTCTGGTGTTGGCTCTGTTCTTGATGCTGATGCCTTCGACAGCGCTTGCAGAGGATGACGCGCCGGCTGCAGAGACAGAAAAAACGAGTATCACTTCTGTCGATGAACTTCTGCAGCTTGTGAAGACTGTAGACGCCGGTAAATCAGATATTGTTGTATCTCTTGATGCTGATCTGGATCTGACCGGTGTTGAATGGACACCGATCGCCGGCAAAACAGCATATGAAGATGAAACCGGCTTTGATGTCAATTATTTCAGCGGTATATTTTATGGTAATAACCATGTGATATCCGGACTGGATCTTTCGAAAGCATATGGTGATCAGTATATGACAGGATTCTTTGGCGCTCTTAAAAATGCCAGGGTATATGATCTGACAGTAAAAGGAAGCTTTGACGCTCCTGAAGTCAGTGATTACTTATGGCTTGGCAGTATTGCCGGATATTCTGAGGACTCTGTAGTTTCTAACTGTGTGTCGGAAGTATCATTCAATAATCAAGGGCGTGTTCTGTACGGACCTATAGGTATGATAGGTGAGACCCATAATACACTGATCGAATATTGTGAAAATAAAGGAACGTTTACATTTACTAATGATATGGGAAGCTCTTATGTCGGAGGTATTGCAGGGGCAGCCAGTGATAATACGAAAATACAGTATTGCGCTAACACAGCGGAAATGACATTATTAGCAACTAACAGTGGTGAGATCGCAGGAGCACTTACGTCAGGCTCCACTATTGAAAACTGTTTTGCAAACGGCAAACTGACCGTATTGGGAACTGCGACAATGAATAATGTCAGCGGTATAGCAGGAACGGTGTACAATGGAACGACGATCAGCAATAGCTATTTTTCAGGTGAACTTGATCTGTCGCAGTACAGTGCAGTTCCTCCGTATGGTCGCCTGGGCGGTATCGGCGGACAGATCTATTCCGGTTCTCCAAGTTTTGTAAATGATTATTATACGGAAACAGCTAATGTTTATGCCTGCGGTCGAGACACTGCAGCGAGAGACGGTGTTTTAGCAAAGTCGTCTGATTACATGAAGACCAGGGAATTTTATGACGAGATCACAGCAGGAGGCGGTAATTATCGCTATGAAGAGGGCAGCACGCCGCTCCTTCCTGAGCCGAGCTACGAAGTCTCATTTGATATTGTTCCAACGGAGCTGGAGGATGTTATCATTACGGTGGACGACAAAGAGGTCACAGCCCCGATCGTTTTGGAAAACGGTACGCATAAGTTTACTGTGACTGCAAAGGACTGTGAATCGTTCAGCGGAGAATTTACATTAAGCGCAGACCCTGATACGCATATACAGAAAGTGACTATGTCGTATCTGCCTGCTGATTATACAAAAGTCGATGCAGCTATAGAAAAGGCGAATAGCTTGAATAAGACCGACTACAGAGATTTTTCTGCTGTGGATACAGCTGTAGAGGCCGTTGTTAGAGGAAAGAATATTACTGAGCAGGCCGAAGTTGACGCAATGGCGAAGTCTATTGAAGACGCTATAAATGCGTTGGTCAGGAAAGGCTCAGGTGGCGGTGGCGGAAGCAGCTCACCGGTCTATTCTGTTACGGTTCCAGGCAATACAGAGAATGGTACTGTAACAGTCAGTCCAAAGAATGCATCAGCTGGCAGCACTGTGACGATCACCGTCAAGCCGGACGACGGTTATCAGCTGAATGAGTTAACTGTAAATGATAAAAATGGCAATAAAATGAAGCTGAATGATAAGGGTGACGGCGTCTATACATTTACTATGCCGACAGGCAATGTCGATATAAATGCTGCATTTGCCAGTAAAACTGAAACGAGTCCGTTTAATGATGTATCTGCTGACGCCTACTACTATGAAGCAGTAAAATGGGCTGTGGAACAGGGCATCACTGGCGGTACAGGCAGTGGTCTCTTCGGACCTGACCAGCCTTGTATTCGTGCCCAGATAGTCACTTTCCTGTGGCGTGCTGCCGGTTCTCCTGAACCGAAGAACACAGGCAGCTTCACTGATGTTTCTGCAGACAGTTATTATGCGAAGGCAGTCGCATGGGCGGTAGAAAACGGTATAACAACAGGTACAGGTGACGACAAATTCAGTCCTGATGCTACTTGTACCCGTGCCCAGAGCGTAACTTTCCTGTTCCGAGCTATTGGTAAGTCTGTTGACAGTAAGGTAGAATTTCGTGATGTTCTCACCGACAGCTATTATGCGAACGCTGTCGCGTGGGCCGTGGAGAATGGTGTAACTAATGGTATTGGCAATGGCTTATTTGGACCGGATAATAGCTGTACCCGCGCCCAGATAGTCACTTTCCTGTATCGCGCTTATAAGGGATAATATCGAATACAGTAATTACTTATAAAAGTTGGACTTGCGCTATTCAGATAGTAATTTTTGAATAGCTGATAGTTAAGTTCTGTGTGTTAGTCAAGCTATGCATTTGATCATAACCAAACCCCCTGCTGAGATTTTTCTTAGCAGGGGGTTTTGCTTTAACTCACTTATATAACGAGAATATAATAGATATATTAATGATAATATATATTTTTTACGGATATAACCGTAAAACTTATAATAAAATGATATAATTATGGGTATAATATAAAATAATAGAAATTGTGCAAAAAGTAAGGGGTGAAAAAATGATAGACAGACCTTTGTATATAAACAGAATAATGAGATACACAGATGCGCCGTTCGTTAAAATATTAACCGGTATAAGACGGTGCGGAAAATCAACGATCCTTAAAATGATAATGAAAAAACTCCAAGAAGAAAGGGGAATTCAGGAAAAAAATATCTTGAGCTATAGATTTGATTCAATGGAATACGATGGTATGTCAGCAAAAGATATTTATGAAGAACTCAAACAGAATCTTGCGGAAGGCGGAAAGACATATATATTTCTTGATGAGATACAGGAAATAGACGGTTGGGAAAAATTAGTGAACTCACTGGCATCCGATTACGATGTAGATATTTACGTTACAGGTTCAAATTCAAGAATGATGTCGTCAGAAATATCAACATATCTTACAGGACGCTATGTTTCATTCAGGATATTCACACTGTCGTTTGCAGAGTATCTTGAATTCAAAAAAACGTATGCTGTAGCAGAAGACCCTAAAAAAGAACTTTGGAATTATATCAGGCTGGGAGGATTCCCGGCAACGCATCTGATGCAGTATACACAGGATGAAATTTATACGATAGTTCATGATATTTATAATTCTGTTATTTTTACCGACATCGTTCGCAGGAATCAGATAAGAAAGGTAGATCAACTTGAGCGTGTCGTAAAATATGTACTTGATAATGTCGGCAACACATTTTCAGCAAAATCTATATCCGATTACCTGAAATCAGAGCGCCGTACGATAACGAATGAGACTGTTTATGAATATCTGGATAAGCTTGAAAAAGCATATATTTTGCACAAATGCAGCAGATACGATCTTAAAGGAAAAGCTTTTCTTAAAACACAGGAAAAATTTTATCCTGCTGACACTGCATTGCGTTATAGTGTACTTGGCTACGATGATAACAGCGCCGCAGCAAGTTTGGAAAACGTAGTTTATCTGGAACTGTGCCGTCGCGGTTACGATGTGTGCATAGGAAAGACTTCTAACGGAGAAGTAGATTTTATAGCGTCAAGAAGGAATGAAAAAATATACGTGCAGGTCACTCAGGAAATAAATTCAGAAAAGACTGAAAAGCGCGAATATGAGCGCCTGCTGGAAATAAATGATAATTATCCTAAGTACGTCCTGCGTACAGATGAATTTGCAGGAGGTAACTATAAAGGAATAAAAACAATGCATGTAGCTGATTTCCTGCTGAGCGATGAATATTAAAAATATTCATGTAAAATAATGCGATTTTTTAAAAATATTCATGTGTTTTAGTGTAAAAACAGAAGTATAAAGTGTTGTTTTTTACACGAATAACTGTTACACTGACTTTGATAACGATAGGGAGGTCAGGCTATGTACAGGAAAATAACAGGATTTTTAGAAGAATGGAAAAACAGCCCATACCGTAAACCATTGATATTGCAGGGTGCAAGACAGGTAGGCAAAACATATTCTGTTTTAGAGTTCGGACGCACTCATTATGAAAATGTTGCATATTTCAATTTTGAGACTGATCCTAAGTTAAATAAAACATTCGACGAAAACATCAGCCCTGATTACCTTATACCTGTTTTGTCACATATAGCAAAGCAGACGATAATAAAAGAAAAGACGCTTATCATTTTTGATGAAATACAGCTTTGCGAACGAGCGTTGACGTCGCTGAAGTACTTTTGCGAGGATGCTCCTGAATATCACATTATAGTTGCAGGCAGCTTGCTCGGTGTAGCGGTGAACAGAGCAAAATTTTCATTTCCGGTCGGGAAAGTGGATATGAAAACCATGTATCCGATGGATATGGAAGAATTTATGCTTGCAATGGGTGAAGAATACCTTGTAAAGCAAATAAGACAGTGTTTTGAGTCGGATTCTCCTATGCCGTCTGCTTTGCATGATGCGGCTATGGATCTGTATCGCCAGTACCTTGTTGTAGGCGGCATGCCGGAATGTGTGATGCAGTTTGCGCAGACAAAGGATCATATACTGATTCGTCATACACAGGATACGATACTTGCGAGCTACCTTAATGATATGAGCAAATATAACAATTTAAATGAAATAAAAAAGACAAGGCTCGCATATGACAATATTACCGTTCAGTTATCTAAAAAAAATACACGTTTTCAGTATAAGCTTATAAAAAAAGGCGGACGCGCTTCTGAGTTTGAAAATGCTATTGAATGGCTGTGTCTGTCGGGCATAGTATCGCAGGTGTATAAGGTAGAGCAGATCAAAAAACCATTGGAAAATTATCGTGATATTGATGCATTTAAGATATACGTATCTGATTTAGGTCTGTTATGTGCGAAAAAAGACCTGACAGCAAACGATATACTGTACATGGCAGATGATCTGAATGACTTTAAGGGCGGGATGACAGAAAATTATGTAAATGTACAGCTTGGTATAAATGGCTATAAAACATATTACTGGGAAACAGAGCGCGGAGCCGAAATAGATTTCATAATACAGCGCGATGGAAAACTCATTCCGATAGAAGTCAAATCCGCTGATAATACAAAAGCAAAAAGCTTAAAAATGTATATGAATAGATTTGAACCGGAATATGCAATTAAGCTTTCCGCAAAGAATTTTGCATTTGAAAACAACATTAAAGTAGTTCCACTTTATGCTGCATTTTGTATTTAGAATTAATATTAATGTATGAAAGATAAGGGGCTGTCGTATCTGCGGCAGCCTCTTTTGGATCATACCTGTATCAGATCATAAGCTTGTCATTTTCCATTATAAACGGCCTGGCCGTATCCTGACTCCAGGCAGTGTCGTATTTCTCCATTAGGTAATCGCTCAGCTCAGTACGATCTTTGAATTTCAACAGGCGATACGGCTCCTGAAAAGCGACTTTTTCGATAAAGTAAAGAGTATTATCACTGGCCGGCAACAGAATACCTACATGCCCGATAAAAAGCGTATTGTCGGTATCGGAAAATTTGTCATGAAATATTACAGATATCATATGTGCCTTACTGTCTGAAAAATTAACACCGCGCGCAGCCCATCCTTCCTGAAATTTTTTAACCTGTAAATTAACATCATTACTGTCAGCTGCCTGAACAGGTGCAAATACAGCGCGGAATTTATTGATGCTGTCACCGCATAAAACATCAGGGTCATCGGATAATGTTTCGAGATCCATGAATAATGAATCATCACCAACAGCAGAATAGTCGCCGTCACCGGCGCTTATAAAATCGCTGAAGAGGCTGAAAGCAGTGATGCGGCAGTTATATCCCGGGAAACTTCCATTTTTGGCAGCCCACATATCCTGCATATCATACGGATCGTATTTTGTATAAGTCGGAGCAGCGGATTCAAATCCGCTTGTCAGCCATTCGCTTTTAACGCTTGAATTGAATTTATTTACTCGGTCGAATAATGTCTGCTGTCTTTTCTGGCTGATTCTGGCATCAGTGAGCAGCGTGGACAGAATATCCTGTGAGTTTTTATCAGTCAGATTCGAATATTCAACAGTTTTCAATGCAGGCTGCGTGTTATCGCCTGCAGGCACATTGCCGTTATATTGAGCAAACATCATAAACGTTGAAAGGATTATGAGCGGGCTTATCGAAAATAGTATTGTTTTCTTGAAATTCCTCATTTTAAGTACCTCTGTATCTGCAATTTTGTATTGAGCAACATATATTAGCATGACTTATATGCGCCGGTCTACTGCCGGTGAAGATAATTAAGATACTGTTAATAAAATTCTGCTGTGATATTATCTAAATATACGTAACATCTTTAGTACGGCTGCCTGGCAGCCCTATGGGCGCGCCGGGCGCGCGGAAGGATAGGAATTAATTACTTTATATGTCAGGACAGTTGTAAATTAAAGATAAATCTTTTTATGGTTATATACTTTTGAAACTTTCGGGTAACAAAACACCGCCCGAAAGTTTTTTTATATGTTCAAGAAAACCTTTCACTCCAAAAAAACTGCATTTCACGCATCACCCGTCATCCGACATTTAATTTATGCTATCTTCATATATAAGGCGAGGTGCGTGCTTTTGCACGCCCGGGTCTGTAAGCTGTTTCTTATTTGAGATTTAAAATTGCGGAAAGGAGTGATGGCTGGATGAAAAGGAAAATTATTGCGTGGCTGACGGCTGCTGCTGTGGTGGCAGGCATGATGCCGGGAATGGCTATGCCGGTATTCGCGTCAGGCGGTACGGCGGTCAACGGTTCAGACGCGCTTGCGGCGCTCGGCATAGATACGAGCATTGCGCCTGAGGGCTTCGATGAAAATGACAGCATAAGCAATCCTTACGGAAGGAGCACGATAGAAGTGACTCCTGTAAAGGAGCTTTATACTGTCGGTATGTCGACAAAGCCTCTTGAAAGTAACGACCAGCGCACATACAACACAGGAAAAAAAGATAAGATAGAGGTCGGTGAAACAAAAAACGACCATGATACGAAATATGCTTCATCAAACGAACTCGTATCAATGCTTTATGGTGATGAAAAATGGGGAAGCAAGACTACGTCGGCGATCCTTTCGGATGGTAAAAGTAAAAAGCTTGCTACAGGAAGCTCATTATTCAACGGAAAGTATTCTGTAATAGCGTCAGGTACGTATGAAGAAAATTCTACGTCAGGCGACAGTACAGGCTATCTGAGCGGATTGAATAACATTTCAAGTGATCTCGGAAAAAGCTTCGGCGATTTCGGTATGTCTGATGTAGCAGCAGGTAACTTCGACGGTAATACAAAGGCGCTCGAAGCGCAGACTGTAATGGCATATACAAAGGATTACAGCCATTACGGCGGTATTTACCTGAAGTTCGGAGATGCTAAGACGGGCAACTACGGAAAGGCAAAGGAAGTGCTTCCTGCGGGTGAATCATCAGGAAAGACTATCGGTAATCCGAGTCTGATGATCACAAATGAAGAAGGAACATCTCAGCAGGCAGAAAATTTCGCGGAAAACCCTTATCAGCTCAAAAACTACCTTCAGGTAGCTACAGGCGACTGGAACGGCGATGGCTTCGATGAGGTGGCAGTCTACGTTCCTGAAAAGGGAAATTCAAGGATAGTAGTATATGCGCTCCAGCTTCTCAATGACGACAAAAATAGCGATGGCACAGTAAAGGAAAGCGTATATACAAACCCTGCAAAATGGGGCACAGCCTGGACATATTATCTGCGTGAGGGCGAAGTGGTATCAAATATGGTATCTCTCGTAAGCGCAGACGTGAACCAGGATGGTATAGACGACCTTGCATGCACATGGGGATATTACTTCGGGCCTGAAAACAACGTAGGTTCAAAAGCTGTTGTAATGTTCGGCGGCAAGGGCACTGAAATACTCAAGAAAAACCAGACATTTGATCTCACTTACGGAACGAGCAATATAGTAAGAGGATCGTTCCTGTTTGGAGATCTTTCCGGAAGCGGTGAAGAAAGCCTTATCCTCTGCGGACAGTCTGACGCAGACCTTAAGGCAGGAAATATAAACAGCAGATATGTTGCAGCATATACATGGAACGGAAGCAGCTTCCAGATATCGTCAACATTATCTAAGAATTTCGATCTCTTCAGCAAGGATGACAATGGCGACCTTATCTACGGAGCTATGAGCAGAAATGCTGACAGTACAGGCGGTCTTCATTTCTATTCGTCACCTCTGTGCGTATCAGATACAGCTGTCATCACACGTCCTATAGGTGAGGATGGCGGAGATCTGCTTTATTTCGACAGCCTTATCATTGAGTACACAGACAGCGGACTAAATATCAGCGAAGCATGGGATATTTCAAAAGCCATGCAGAGCAGCACAGGAAGTCCGCAGGACTATGTGGAATACAGTGCAAACGCGGCTGACCTCACAGGTCAGAAGGGTGCAGCAGCTCTTGCAGTCATTACTCAGACTATGAGTTCTACGACTGAAAAAACTGCAACATATAAGCAGAAGGGAACACATCAGGAGCCTGTATTCGCAACTGTTTCATACTATAAAAACTGGTGGCACAAGATATTCAGAAAGAAGAGCTACAAGCAGGTCATAACGGGCTACAAAACAGTAAATGACGCTACAGACGTAGCAGTGAAGTATGACGGGTTCAACGAATCACATACATACATGACAGTAGTAGACCGTTCTGAGGCAGGCTCAGACGGATATTACACAAAGCGTGAAGAAGTAGACAGCTCAATGGCTCTCTGTATGGCAAATACAGATAATGATTCAAGTGTAATGAATTACACAGGAACACATTACTATACATACACAGATCCAAAGATCCTCGCAGTGCTGGCGTCACCGCCATATTTCAAGGATCTCCTTGACCGAGACGACCTTTCGGGCAACTACGCAGAGTCTACTACTACATATTCAAGCAGTAAGGGCAGCGGCTCAGGTACGACAAGCTCATCTACGATAAGCGCGGGCGCTTACGTATCGTTTGAGCAGGATATTAAGATATTCGGTGTAACTGTAGCAAGCGTAGAGGCTGAAACACAGATAACTGCCGGATTTACATGGGAGACAGAAAATACATCTACTCTCGAACAGACGATAACGTACAGCACAACGGCGGGCGAAGATAAAGTAGCGTTCTATTCTATACCGATGGAAGTATACGAATATCAATCGTTCGTACCTGACGGAAATGGCGGCTACGAGGAAGTAACTACTACAGTAAACGTTCCTCATGAAGCATCTGTCCGTCTGCTCGGACTCGATGATTATGAAGCTATAGCTTCAGACTACAGTATCCTTCCGCAGATAAGCGATGCAGTGCTTACGCACACTGTAGGCGACCCTGCATCATATCCTTCTAGCATAACTCCATACAGATCTACAAAGATCGCAATGTATGATCAAGATCCTGCAAAGGTCGGATTTACGAGTGCAGCCGGAGGTTCAGCTATTTCTCAGGAAATAAGCATGTCAAATGAAAAGAGCAATGCTTATACAGGAACGACGTCTATAGAAGCTAAGGCAGGCGCCGGCGCAGGCGGCGTTAAGGTCGGCGTTGTAGCAGGCTTTGAAGGCGGCGGAGGAACGGTTACTGTTTCTACATCGGGAAGCTCATTCTCAGGTGAGCTTCAGGACATGCCTGCTGAAGCAGAAGCATACGGATACGGAATGAACTGGCGTATATTCTGCTACAAGTACGCAGACAGCAATATGTCATTCCCTGTAGTAAGCTATATAGTAAGCGATGTAGCGCAGCCATACAGCCTGCCTGAGGATTTCAGACAGAATGTGGCAGAGACTACTGAGGATTCTGTAACGCTTGAATGGTCATACGACAAGATGGTTTCGGGATTCCAGATATACCGTTACTATGAGTTCCCTGACGGCTCAGGCAGCTACAGACTCGAATACGTTCCGTTCAGCAAGGGAACTAAGAACAGCGACGGAACATACAGCTTCAGCTATACAGACAAGAATCTGAATCCTTACACAGAATATTCATATCAGATACAGACGGAAAGTGCATTTAAGCCTAAGGTAAGTATATACAGCGAGCCTCTGGTATGCAGGACAAAGACTACTACAGGTTATCCTGAAATAACTGTAACTGGTCTTGATAAAGACGGAAACCTGCCTGTATTCCCTGATAAGGACAACAGCTCTGCAAAGGTAAATATTGCTGATGCAGACAAATACAAAGGAAATATATCATATCAGTGGCAGAAGCTCGTAAATAACGAGTGGACAGATATTTCAGGAGCTAAGACCGATACATACAACATTTCGAGAGCAAGTGCGGCAGATCAGGGCAATTACAGATGCCGTATAAATGTCATCTATTTTGATGATACGTCAAAGAAAGAGTTCCAGATATCGGCTTACTCACAGGAATTTACAGCTGTTTATTCAAAGCGTGTACCGGTGTCTGAGATAACAGCTAAAACTGCTATCAATACGACTGCAGGCGGTAAAGTCCAGAACAGTCTGCACGCGCAGATAGAGCTCCATTCACTCGACAGTGAGACGGCTCCTACAGGAAATGTAGTATTTACTATAACAGGTACAGATTTTGAAACGAGCGTGCCTGTACAGCTCAAGGAAAGCGGAACTAAGTCGTTTAACGACGTAACGAAGCATTATTCTACGGCTGTACTTGACATACCAAGCACTTCACCTAAGGTAGCAGAGCTTGCAAAGGGTGCATACAATATTTCTGTTTATTATGCAGGAGATACTGTATTTAAGGACCTGACAAGCGATTATGACGATATGGTGCTTATAGGCAGTGATGTTACAGGTTACCAGCTTAAGCTTTCAGGCGAAGCAAACGGAAGCAATATCACAAAGTTCACATATGGTGACGATATATATGCTTCACTCCTTGCAAAGACAGGAAATTACAGCAAGGCGCAGCCGGTAACTGAAAATGTGAAGTACCTGCTCATAACTCAGCAGCAGGCTGATGATGAATCGGCAGAGCTTGCAAAGGCTGCTGACAAGCAGGATAAGAGTAAGATATTTACTGCAAAGGATGCTAAGATAACAGCAGGAACTGACGGAAAACTCGATTTTACCGCTGCGCCTGACGCAGGAGTATATAAGCTCAGAGCGTATGTCGGTGATGAGGCAGTTTATGAAGCGTCTGTAACGATAGGCCAGAAGAGCATAACTGTTTATGTTGATCCTATGGACAATATAAAGCAGAATGAAGTAAGCAAAAATATCCCTGTAATAAAATGCAGAGATGAATCAGGCAAGGATCTGCCAGAAGCTTTAGTAAAGTCATTTAATATTGGCTTTAAGGCAGCTAACTCAGCAGGAAATGAAACTAGTCTTGTTGATAATATGGAACCGGGAAATTACGTTGTAACTCCTTATCCTGTACCGGATACAGAAAGCGGCAGCGCAGTAACTCCTGAATCGTTCTACAACAACTACAGCGCAATATATGAGTCAGCCGTATACACAGTCATAGGACTTACTTATGAGATGAACGCTGTTGCTGTAGATTATACCGACAAGTATGGTACAAGACCTGCAGGTACAGTACAGATAATAGGAACAGATTCGCTCAGCCAGTATTACGCAGCAGGAACTGCTCTCCAGTTCTATGCAAAGGCAAATGCAGGCTATGAGGTAGACCACTGGTCTTACCAGCGCAAGGACGGCGAAGAGGTCGTTTACAGCGGAACAGAATCAGGCGGAACTGTCAACACAGAGCGTCTGAATATATCAATGGAAGCAAGCGCTGCAACTGTAAGAGTATACTTCAAGCCAAAGAAGATATCTCTCAAGGCATATAACGACGGCGGAAGCAGCGTGGGCAGCGTAATATGCGAAAGTGATGAAAGCTTCTCATCAGGCGCATATGTAAGCAACGGCGCAGAATTCACATTCAAGGCAGTACCTGCTGAAGGATATCACTTCAGAGACTGGTCTGTAAGTGAAACAGGCAAGAATATTTATACAGAAAAGGGTACTGCAAATGAAGATGGAACAAATTCTGTCGACATTACTGTAGGAAACGAAAGTATAGAATTAAAAGCTAATTTCGAGCGTGACAAGTATACTCTTGAACTTGAAGGAAATATAAGCGCTTCATACACTCGTAAGAATACAGCTGGAGCAGATCAGAAGATCGATGTAAAGAACGGAGCAAGCATAGTCGGAGATACTGTAATAACAGTAGAACCAAAGACAGGCTACAGACCGGCAGACGAAGCTAAGTTCGTCGTTAACGGTGAAGAAGTTGAATTCTCTGACGAAACAAGATATTCATACAGCTTCCCGCTTACGAAAAATACAACTGTATCTCTCGAAACTATCCAGAACATGTACAGCGTATCGGCTTCAGCTGAAAACGGTACAGTGGCAATAAAGGTCGGTGAAAGTGATATCGAAGGTAATACAGCTGAAGATATCCCTGGCGGAACGACAGTTTCATTCACTGCACGCGCTGAACGCGGATACCGTCTGGCAGGATGGAAAGTAAACGGCTCTGACAGCGAGGAGACAGGAGACGTGCTTACTGTTTCTGCCATAGGCAGTGACCTTGCGGTAGAAGCTCTGTTTACACAGGATGCAGCTTCATACACAGCTAATGCAGCAGTTACACCGTCAGACAGAGGCGGCATGAAGTATACTCTGTATGACATATACGGTAACGTAGTAGAAGAAGATGAAGACGTACCTGAAAATGGCATAACTGTATACAACGGTGAAAAGATCCTGTTCAGAGCCGTACCTGATGCAGGATACATGGTAGAGCAGTGGGTAAACGACGGAAACTATATAGTTTCAAGCTCAAAGACATATCCTGACGGAGAAATAACTGTAGAAAACAGCGATATAAATATTACAGCACAGCTCAAGCCTGCTTCACTCTATGACCTTGACTGGATAGCAATGGGCGATGGTGAAGGCATCGTAAACGGAACTCTGTCAGTTACGGCAGACGGCGATACACTCTCAGGAAACTCTGCAGAGGTATCAGGAGGAAGCACTGTAATATTTACGGCAGATCCGTCTGACGGATACATGGTAGATCACTGGACTGTAACAGATGGAAGGATGGACGTTGAAGAAAATACAGAGCCGTATGAATATGCTGACGGAACTGTATACGTAGATCCTGTACTTACTATGGACGGTTTCTCAGGTCATAAGACTGTAAGAGTATACTTTAAGGAAGTTGAAACAAATACAGTTGATCTGACAGCGGCCGTATCAGATGCAGGAAAAGCGACTATAAAATACATTACTCCGATAGACCCGAAAGATGACGGAAAGCAGTCTGACGGAACAGCTTCTGCGCAGGTGCGCAGCGGTGGTAAGATCACATTCACTCTTGCTCCGGCAGCTGACTGGTTCCTCAGAAACAGCGATCTTAAGAATACTGTAAAGAGCCTGATCAATGATGACGCTCTCGTGGACGTAACGGAAGCAGAGGGCGTATACACTGTGAATATTTCAAATCTTAACAGTGGCATAACTCTTGATATGAATGAATTATTTATATACAGACCGCTTTACAGCATTACTCTTCCGGGCGATGAAACGGTTGGAGGAAAGGTAACTGCTTCACCTGAACAGGCTCGCGAGGGTGATACAGTAACACTGACAGTCGTTCCAGATCAGGGTTACAGATTTACATCGATAGCTATAGACAAGGGTCAGCTTAATGAAGAGTTTAATGAATCAACTCTTACATATACGTTTGCGATGCCTGCTGAAAATGTAAATGTAACTGCAAGCTTTACAAGAAGAAGCTCAGGCAACGGAAATACAGGTGGCGGCGGTGGCGGAACCACTGTACCTGATAAGCCGGCGACAGATCCTGTACCTGACAATGGAACAACAGATCCTTCAGCGCTTCAGTTTACAGGAAATGTAAGCAGCCTGACAGGCGATACAGTAGAAGCGACAAAGAATAAGGACGGAAGCATTACAGTAAAGACAGGTTCAGATAAGGAACAGCCGGTGGCTATAGAAGTAAAGAATGCAGGCGATTCAACTGCAGCATATATAGTAAAGGCTGACGGAACAGAAGAGCTTGTACGCGATGCGATAGTCATAGACGGAAAGCTTTATATAAATGTTGCTGATGGCGCTACTGTAAAGATCGCTGATTCAAATGTTGCATTTACGGACGTTGATGACAGCGTATGGTCAAAGCCTGCGATAGAATTTGCTGCAAGCCACGGACTCTTTATGGGAGTCACTGCAGACAGATTCGGACGTCAGACTGACATGACGCGTGAGATGCTTATGACAGTTATTGCCAGACTTAATAACGCAGACACATCAGGTGATGCGCTTGCGAAGGGCATGAAGTGGGCAGTAGAAAACGGCGTATCAGACGGTTCGGCTCCGAAGAGCAAGATAACGCGCGAACAGATCGTTACGATGCTTTACAGAAATGCAGGCAAGCCTGAAGTAAAGGCGGACAGCGCAGCGCTCAACGGATTTAAGGATGCAAACAGTGTATCTTCTTATGCAAAGGATGCAATGATCTGGGCTGTTGAGAACGGCATAATAAACGGAATGGGCGATACAGGAATGCTCGCGCCTCGCGCGAACGCTACTCGTGAACAGGTAGCTCAGATGATGATGAATTATGTCGCAGCGTTATACAAGTAAAAAAATATACAAATAAAAACATATAGATAAAAGCATTGATGTTATTGATATTACAGAGTATAATATTCGGTAACTGAAAACAAAATAACAGGGGTGCTCGCGCAAAGCGGGCTGAGATTGGGCTGTGTTGCCCTGACCCTTAAAACCTGATTTGGGTAATGCCAACGTAGGGAACAGCTAATAGCTTCACATTTTGTTTAATTGCTTTTACTTGAACGTGAAACTGCGGATATACCTTACTTTGGTGTATCCGCAGTTTTGTTTTTTGCTGTGCGGCTGCCTGGCAGCCCCATGAGAGCGTGGCAGGATGAGGACATTATTACCGTATCAGTTGCTTTCAGTTATTAGTTTATTCGTTGCAAAATTGTTCCATAAATTACGCCGGGATGATTTTTAAAGGAGTAAAAAGAAAATGTTAGGAAAATATCTTGAAAATGTAAGAAACAGCGTGCCTCTGGTCCACAATATCACAAATTATGTAACTGTGAACGATGTTGCGAACATCCTGCTCGCGTGCGGCGGCAGCCCGATAATGTCGGACGAGCCTGACGACGTTGCGGACATAACTTCTATATGCGGCGGCCTGAATATCAACATCGGGACGCTTAACAAAAGGAGCATCGAGGCTATGACTGTTGCCGGAAACCGCGCGAACGAGCTCGGCCATCCGATCCTGCTCGACCCTGTAGGAGCCGGTGCCAGCGCGCTGCGTACTGATACGGCGGTAAAGCTCATGAGCACGCTCGACCTTGCGGTCATCAGAGGTAACATTTCAGAGATAAAGACGCTGGCGTTCGGAAGCGGAACGACAAAGGGCGTGGACGCTGACGTTGCGGATGCTGTAACTGACGCAACGCTCGACAGTTCTGTTGATTTTGTCAAGGATCTGGCTAAGAAAACGGGCAGTGTGATAGCTGTTACGGGCGCTATAGATCTCGTGAGCGATGGTGACAGATGCTACGTCATAAGAAACGGCCGTCCTGAGATGGGTAAGATAACAGGCACCGGCTGCCAGCTTTCTGGCATGATGACTGCGTATGTCGTGGCTAACCCTGACGAAAAGCTCGATGCTGCTGCTGCTGCCGTATGCGTTATGGGTATTGCTGGCGAGATCGGCTGGGAGCGTATGCAGAACGGCGAAGGTAATTCTACTTACAGGAACCGCATAATCGATGCTGTATATAATATGGACGCGGCGACGCTCAACGACCGCGCGAAATACGAGATAAGATAGTTTTCAGCCTCGAGCGAGGCGGACGACTTGATATAAGAAGGTGAAATATCAATGAAAGTAGACAGCAAAGATCTGCTGCTTTACGCGGTCACAGACCGCAAGTGGACCGGAGCGCAGACGCTTGCCGAGCAGGTGGAGGAAGCGCTTGAGGGCGGAGCGACATTCGTACAGCTCCGTGAAAAGACGCTCGATGAAGAGCATTTTCTTGAAGAGGCGAAGGTCCTTAAAAAGCTCTGCGCAAAATACAATGTCCCGTTCGTAATAAACGACAATGTAGGCATCGCTCTCGCGATGGACGCTGACGGCGTTCACGTGGGTCAGAGTGACATGGAGGCGGGAGCAGTCAGAGAAAAGCTCGGACCGGACAAGATAATAGGAGTTTCTGCTCAGACGGTCGAGCAGGCGCTTCTCGCGGAAAAGCACGGAGCCGATTATCTCGGCGTAGGAGCTGTTTTTCCGACCGGCTCGAAGGATGATGCCGTAGAGGTCTCAAAAGACACTCTGAGAGCCATCTGCGAGGCCGTATCGATACCTGTAGTAGCCATAGGAGGCGTTTCGCAGGCGAATGTCGGCGAGCTTGCAGGTACGGGCATAGTCGGTGTAGCCGTGATAAGCGCGATATTCGGGCAAAAGGACATAAAGCCGGCGACGGCTGAGCTCAAAAAAACTGTTGCTGAGGCAGTAAAATAATAAATAATGTAAAAACATTGCAGCAGTCACCTGCTGTAATAATAAATAAGCCTGCGGCCTGTCGGGGGCACCACTTCGGGTCGCATTACAAAATTAATGCTGTTATGGCGTCAGCGTGAGCTGTCGTCGGGAAAGGAAGTAATTTATATGAAAAAAGCATTAACGATCGCAGGAAGCGATTCCAGCGGAGGCGCCGGCATCCAGGCAGATATCAAGACTATGATCGCAAACGGCGTATACGCCATGAGTGCGATCACGGCCCTTACTGCCCAGAATACGACCGGCGTAACAGGAATAATGGACGTAACTCCTGATTTCCTGAAGGAACAGCTGGACAATATCTTTACCGATATCCGTCCGGATGCAGTAAAAACAGGTATGGTATCATCAGTCGGCCTTATAGCCGCCATAGTAGAAAAGCTGAAGGAATACGATGCAGAAAACATCGTCGTTGACCCTGTAATGGTAGCGACGAGCGGAGCAAAGCTCATAAGCGACGAGGCGATAGATGCGCTGAGATCGCAGCTCCTTCCGATAGCCACTGTAATAACTCCGAATATCCCGGAGGCAGAGGTGCTGTCAGAAATGTCCATAAAGAATGAAGACGACATGATCGCCGCGTCCCGCGCCATAAACAGAAAATACGGATGTGCCGTGCTCTGCAAGGGCGGGCACAGCATAAACGACGCAAACGATCTTCTCGTAGACGGCGAAAGCATAAAATGGTTCTACGGAAAGCGTATAGATAATCCTAATACACATGGTACAGGCTGCACGCTTTCGAGCGCGATAGCGTCAAATCTTGCAAAGGGCTTCAGCCTTGAAGAATCTGTAGAGCGCGCAAAGAAATATATATCGGGCGCACTCGGCGCAATGCTCGATCTCGGAAAGGGCAGCGGCCCGATGGATCATGGATTTGCGATAGACAACGAGTTTACCGTAACAGCAGAGGAGGTGCGCAGATAATGGAAAAACGCACTTCGATATTTGAAAACGGCCTCATATGGTTCGGAGCAGGCGTGTCGCTTGCCGAGATACTTACCGGAACTTATTTTGCCGATATGGGCTTCAAAACGGGCCTTACAGCCATATTAACTGGTCACGTGATAGGATGTATCATGTTGTTCCTTGCAGGCGTTATAGGCGGCACAGCGCGCCGCAGCGCCATGGAGTCTACAAAGATGAGCTTCGGTCAGAAGGGCTGCATGCTTTTCGCAGCTCTGAACGTCCTGCAGCTCGTAGGCTGGACTGCAATAATGATATACGACGGAGCACTCGCCGCCGGCGGCGTAGCAGACATAGGCAACTGGATATGGTGCCTCGTAATAGGCGTGCTTATCATCCTGTGGATATTCATAGGCATAACTAACTTAGGAAAGATAAACACAGTAGCCATGGCTGCGCTCTTTATACTTACGATCGTACTGTGCAAGATGATATTTTTCAGCGGTGGCTCCGCTGCAGATCTGAACGCGCAGGGCGCGGATGCGATGTCATTCGGCGCTGCCGTAGAGCTTTCCGTAGCGATGCCGCTCTCGTGGCTGCCGCTTATAAGTGATTACACGAGAGAAGCTGAAAAGCCTGTAGCCGCGTCTGCCGTTAGCGCAGTTGTCTACGGCATCGTGAGCTGCTGGATGTACATAATCGGAATGGGCGCTGCGATAATAACAGGCGAGTATGACATATCTATGATAATGATAAAAGCCGGACTAGGCGTTACAGGCCTGCTGATAATAATATTCTCGACTGTAACGACGACATTCCTCGATGCATATTCTGCCGGAATATCAAGTGAGTCGATCGTATCAAAAATAAAAGGAAAGCACGCCGCGATAGTCGTAGCCGTAATAGGCACGATAGCAGCGATAGTTTATCCTATGGACAACATCACAGACTTCCTTTATCTGATAGGCTCAGTATTTGCGCCGATGATCGCGATCCAGATCGCTGACTACTTTATTATAAAAAAGGACAGAAGCGCAGCAGCAGTAGACGTCCCGAATATGATAATATGGCTCATCGGCTTCGTAACTTACCGTTACCTTATGACAGTGGACATCCCTGTAGGAAACACGCTTCCTGATATGGTGATAACTATAGTAATATGCCTTATCGTGAACGCTGTGAGAGGGAAGAAGAATTAAAATATTTTAATCGCTTTATGGACCGGTCTTCGAAAGAAGGCCGGTTTTTATGTTATTTGAGAGCAGAAAATTTTTTAATAACGGCCAAATAACGGAACAAAACTAAAAAACGGGTGAAAATATACACAATTCCCACCGCATGAAAAAAGCCTTGAAACGTTAAAATCTCAAGGCTTTAAAACTGGTTGCGGGAGCAGGACTCGAACCTGCGACCTCCGGGTTATGAGCCCGACGAGCTGCCAACTGCTCTATCCCGCGATGTTTGTTCATGTTATTCAGTTAAATCTGAAACTGTAAAATAAAAATAAGTTTTAGATGGTGCCGGGGACCGGGGTCGAACCGGTACGATCGGTAAGGATCGCGGGATTTTAAGTCCCGTGCGTCTGCCAATTCCGCCACCCCGGCAAAATTGGCTCCAAGGGTGGGGCTCGAACCCACAGCCTATCGGTTAACAGCCGAGTGCTCCACCATTGAGCTACCTTGGAATACCTCAGTGTGTCTGTCGTAACTGTGTATCACTGACTGACAACATAGATTATTATAGCCATGTGACTGCCTTATGTCAACAACTTTTTTTATTTTTTTTAATTTTTTTTCATGCATGTCGATATTATGACGTAAAACGTTGAAAAACAGCGAATAATGTGGACTGATACACTGGTAATGCCATTTACATTCTATTGCTGTGATATTAAAATAAAAACAGATCCAGTATTTTTGTGATGTGTGCCAGCTGATTTTACATAATCAGGCAGCATATCGTGGATCGTTAGTTGTAGAATATATATAACAGGAAATATAGCTGAAATGGACAAGAGAATATTATTAAACAAATTACTAGCGTTTTTATTCGTTATCATTGCAGTCATATGTGCAGCTTATGGTGCTTTTGTACATGCAGCAGGATCTGGAACAGCATTTTTTGCTGTATGGCTCTTACTTGCAGTATGCTCCTGTTGCCTTGCAGTATCATTCAAATTGGATATATGGAAGAAGGCGCCGCGTGCATTAAAAAGGACGATCATCGTTCTGATATGCGCTGCAGCATTGATATTTGCAGTATTTCAGGTGTATGTACTTAGTCATTTCAATGACGATGGCAGAGATAACATGGACTATATCATCGTTTTAGGAGCGCAGGTATACAAGAGCGGACCGAGTACAGTGCTCAGATACAGACTTGACAGAGCAGAGCAGTATCTTATGGAAAACGAGAATACGATATGCATAGTATCAGGTGGCCAGGGATATAATGAACCTTCAGCTGAGGCAGAGATAATGGCTGAATACCTTGAGAGCAAGGGGATCTCATCTGAAAGGATAATAAAGGAAGAAGAATCACAGACTACAGCTGAGAATATATCAAACAGTATGAAATACATAAATGACGGAGCATCTGTCGGTATAGTAACAAATAATTTTCATGTATTCAGGGCTCTGCAGACAGCAGAACGTCAGGGACTGAAAAATGTTTATGGAGTAGCTGCGCGCTCACATAAAGCGTATCTGCCAAATAATATGCTGAGGGAGTTTATGGCAGAGATAAAATTTGTGCTTAGTACTTAGGATGATTTAAATGCTATTTTAATATTCATTTTTTCTGTTTATATTAGTAAAGTATGAAAATTTTACAAAAAAATATTCCAAATAACCAATATACCAATACTTTATTGGTGTGGATGATAGATAAATTTCGGTTCAATGATTAAAATGCACATGACAGCGTATATTTAGTTTGTTTGTAGTAAAGCTGTCGGAGGTAACTGATGCCGGATAAAGACTATACCGATATTGGACGGAAGATTCGTGAGAACAGAAAAAAACTGGGTATGACACAACAGCAGCTTGCAGTTAAGTCAGGGATCTCACTGCAGCATATATCTAATATTGAAAATGGAAAAACACAGTTCAGCCTTAAGGCAGTCGGTCAGATAAAGAAGGTATTTGAAGAATCAGGACTTTATGATCCTGGACTTGATCTTAATGCATCAGAACAACCATGGATGAGTGACTTGTATAATATAATGTCGGACTGCACGCTTGATGAGAGAAATTTCCTTATGAAATGCTTAAAGAGTATGAAAGATCTGATAAGGGAAACAGGGCTTCCGGGTCCGGCATTTAAAAATGGATTACATAATAAATTTTAAAACAAATTTTAAAGCTTTGCAGATAGTGCCTGTAATAATGTAACAGAACCACTTTTCTTATAATTCTATGTTCTATTTACTATACCATGAGATCTGTTCCGGCGATAGTATTCTGCAAGGCAGCATACGGACATGCTGTTGTTTTTTTCGGGAAAGTCGGTAGGAATGGTATGATCAGCAATATACAGAGAGAAAAACTTGAAGCGGTAAGCAGGATGTATGGCATATACATATACAGAGTATGCCTCAAAATACTCGGGAATCAGGCTGACGCCGAGGATGCCGCTCAGGATACTTACATAAAGATACTTGACTATATGGATCGTATAGATGATATAACATCTAATTCAGCTAAAAAATATGTTGCGCTTACAGCGGAATCTGTAGCTAAAAATATGCTGAAAAGAGAGAAGAGAAAACGTCCTCTTGACATGGTCAGGCTTGATGATGAAACAAATAATATAGCGCTTGAAACTGAGATGGCGCGGATGGCTTATGAGGAAGTGCATGCACGTGATAATTGTATAGACAGGCTGAACGAATACGCAGGCATTCTGAATAAGAAAGAAATGATCATGCTTGAGTATCACGCCAATGAGAGCAGGACTATGAAGGAAACGGCAGAGCATTTCGGCATGGAACCGGCGGCCTTCAGAAAACGTATGCAGCGATTACGTGAGAAGGTTGCAAAAAGAAAGTCTGCAGCTGCGCGGAAAGATGAAAAAAACAATGTAACTAAGCGTAAGATGCGCGAAACATGATAACGATAGGTAACAGGACCTTTCAGATGAGATATACGATCTGAAAGGTCCTTCTTTGTGTATTAAATATACTTAAAAGCAATTCCTAAGTATGATCGTGCATTAAATACAAACAGTTTTATGGGGAGGCCAGGCCTCCGCTTCATAGTTATTGACAAATCACGTGTCAAAAACTATTATTAATTTAATATATATGATGT
>CAVGTL010000015.1:0-26979 GCA_963632005.1 Succinivibrio sp. | reverse complement strand
GACGAGGTAAAGTCGGCAATCGAAGCGGGAGCACGCATCATCGGAGTAAACAACAGAAATCTGAAGGATTTCACGGTGGATATAAACAACAGCTCGCGCTACAAAGCTATGGTGCCGGACGATATAATATTCATATCGGAAAGCGGTATAAAAACTGCTGAAGATATAGACGTGCTCCGCAAAAACGGCACGAACGCGGTGCTGATAGGCGAAACGCTTATGCGGAGCGAGGATAAAAAAGCTGAGCTTGACAAGCTCAGAGGAGCAGGCCGGTGAGACCGGCGCAGTTATGGAAATATTATTGCATGAATATACAAGAATATAGTTATTGAACAGAACGAATATTGTTAAAACGTAAAATATATGATCTGAAGCAAGATGTAAGGAGGAGAAAATGTCAAAAGGAAGATTCGGAGACTTCGGTGGTCAGTACATACCTGAAACGCTGATGAACGAAATAATCAATCTCGAAGAAAGCTACGAAAAATACAGTAAGGACCCTGAATTCATACAGGAGCTCGATACGCTGCTCAGAGAGTACGCGGGAAGACCGTCGCTGCTTTATTACGCAGAAAAAATGACGAAGGACCTCGGCGGTGCAAAGATATATCTTAAACGTGAGGACCTGAATCATACAGGTTCGCACAAGATAAACAACGTGCTCGGTCAGGTGCTCCTCGCAAAGAAGATGGGCAAGACGAGAGTTATCGCAGAAACAGGCGCGGGACAGCACGGCGTTGCGACAGCTACAGCGGCAGCGCTGCTCGGACTTGAGTGCGAGATATTCATGGGAAAAGAGGACACGGAGAGACAGGCACTCAACGTTTACAGAATGGAGCTCCTCGGCGCGAAGGTAAATGCTGTAACTACAGGCACTATGACGCTGAAGGATGCTGTAAACGAGGCTATGAGAGAATGGTCTAACCGCGTTGACGACACGCTTTACGTGCTCGGCTCTGTAATGGGACCTCACCCGTTCCCGACTATTGTAAGAGATTTCCAGAGTGTTATCAGTAAGGAAGCGCGCGAGCAGATACTTGAAAAAGAAGGAAAGCTGCCTGCGGCAGTAGTTGCATGCGTAGGCGGCGGAAGCAACTCTATGGGAATGTTTTACAATTTCATAAACGATAAAGATGTAAAGCTGATAGGCTGCGAGGCAGCCGGCAAGGGCGTGGATACAGAGCTTCATGCAGCGACTATTGCAAAGGGCTCGCTCGGCGTATTCCACGGAATGAAATCTTATTTCTGCCAGGATGAATACGGTCAGATTGCTCCTGTTTACTCTATATCTGCCGGTCTCGACTACCCGGGCATAGGACCGGAGCACGCTTATCTGCATGATACTGGCCGCGCTCAGTATGTGCCTATCAAGGACGATGAGGCAGTAGAAGCGTTCGAATACCTTGCGCGCACGGAAGGAATCATATGCGCGATAGAGAGCGCTCATGCGGTTGCTCACGTAATGAAGATCGCGCCGCAGATGGACAAGGACGATATTATCATAGTATGCCTTTCAGGAAGAGGCGATAAGGATGTTGCAGCTATAGCACGTTACAGAGGAGTTGATTTAGTTGAGTAAGACAGTACCGGTAAGCAAAGCATTTGAAAACGGAAAGGCGTTCGTCGCGTTCCTGACGGCAGGCGACCCTTCACTTGATAAAACAGAAGAATTTATAGTAGAGATGGCAAATGCGGGCGCAGACCTGATAGAGATAGGCATACCGTTCTCAGACCCTATCGCGGAGGGTCCTGTCATCCAGGAGGCAGACATACGCGCGCTGGCGAGCGGAACTACTACTGATAAGGTATTTGAAATGGTTGGACGTGTTCGTGAAAAGGTGAGCATTCCGCTCGTATTCATGACATACCTCAACCCCGTGTTCCATTACGGTTATGAGCGCTTCTGTACTCGCTGTCAGGAGGTCGGCATAGCGGGCATAATAATCCCTGACATGCCGTACGAAGAAAAGGGCGAGCTCGCAGACATATGCGCGGCTCACGAAATGGACCTTATCTCAATGATCGCTCCGACATCTGAAGCTCGTATAAAGCAGATAGCGTCAGAAGCAAAGGGCTTCCTTTACGTCGTTTCTTCGATGGGCGTTACAGGCGTGAGAAGCGAGATCACTACAGATATCGGCGCTATGACAAAGGTAGCGCGCGAAGCGAGCAGTACGCCTACAGCTATAGGCTTCGGCATAAGCACGCCTGAGCAGGCAAAGGACATGTCGCAGTACGCAGACGGCGTTATCGTAGGCTCGGCTATAGTAAAAATAATCGCAAAAGAGGGAGCGGGGGCCGCTCCGGCGATATCTGAATACGTTAAGTCAATGAAGGACGCGATAAGATAAAACGCATCTAGTAAACACGGGACGCCTTATGTTGCCTGCGAAATATACGTAACGCTCCGTGGTGCAGGGAATTCCAACTACGCTTATCCGTATATTCTCCGGCATTATATGGCGTCTTTTTGGTAATATAAATTTTTAAATAAAGCAAAACATAATTTCCTTTCAATTATACCCTTATGTGTGAATAGTTATATATCGCGCGTAAGGGTATTTTTAACATGTTCATCACGGAAATGTCATGTTAGTATGAAATTAAAACACATACACTTCATATTTGTTACATTAAAATGACACGGAGTATGGCTATAATGACATTACAAGTTCAGATAAAGAATATGAACATTTGAAATATATAAAAAGGAGATGTTGAGTAATGAAGATGAAGAAGATATTATCGGCGGTATGCGCTACAGCGCTTATCTTATCAATAACGGCGTGCGGAAGCAGAGCTCAGACGGACTATTCGGGTGAAACGGTTTCAGGAAAGGTAACGTCGGTAGACGGCTCGACTGTTACGCTACAGCTTGGCGAGCTGACTGAATCAGATGATAACGGTCCGGGAGGGCAGGGGCAGCCGCCTGAAATGTATTCAGGTGACGGCTCTGACACGGGAAACAGTGATAATGCGGGCGGCACGCCGCCTGAGAAGCCTTCAGGCGATGATTCAAACGGCTCAGGCTCGCAGAGCAGCGATTCACAGACTCCGCCGGCAAAGCCGTCGGGTGACAGCAGCACAGGCGGAGCACCGGGAGCATCAAGCAGCGGCAGCTCTGACAGCACAAATACACCTACTGAAAAGCCGTCAGGTAGCGCAGACGGAAGCAGCAGCGATAGCGGTAATTCAGACGGTCAGAACGGAGCACCGAGTGGTGGAGCGCCGGGCGCTCGTCTGGGAGAGGCTTCATTCACTGCAGGCGATGAAACAGCGGTAGTCAGCCTGGCTGACGCGGAGATAACAGAGGATTCGCAGGAGGCTTCTTTATCTGACATCGAAGAGGGCGACATACTTAAGGTCACGTTTGATGATGACAATAAAGCAGTTACGGTCGAGATAATGAGCGATGTTTCAGAGGGCGGCTCAGCCGCGGCAAATCAGGGAACGAGCGCGAATACTATAGACTCTGACAGCGAGATAAGCGATGCGTCCTATGAATCAACGGGCGATGACGAAAACGCTCTCAGAGTAACGGGTTCGAAGGTTACATTAAATGGAATAAAAGTAAATAAGAGCGCAGGAAAGTCTTCAAACACTGAGAACGGTGATTTCTACGGTGCAAACGCAGCGCTGCTGGCGACTGACGGCGCTAATGTTACCATAAAGAAAGCGGAAGTTTCTTCATCTGCCCAGAACGGAAACGGCGTGTTCAGCTACGGCAGCGGTACGACGGTCAATATTTCGGACTCTAAGATAACGACTACAGCGGACAACTCAGGCGGTATCCAGACAGCGGGAGGCGGTACTACGAACGCTTCGGACCTTGAGATTGACACGTCGGGTAATTCATCGGCAGCTATCCGCTCAGACAGAGGCGGCGGCACTGTAAACGTTGACGGCGGAACATACACGAGCAACGGCTACAATTCGCCTGCAGTTTACTCAACGGCTGACATAACAGTAAAGAACGCGACGCTGACTGCGAACAATTCAGAAGCGCTCGTGCTTGAAGGCCAGAATACGATAGACCTCGAAAACTGCGACGTTACAGGCAATATGAGCGACACGCAGGGAACAAGCTCGGATGAAAACGTTCACAATGTAATGATATACCAGTCGATGTCGGGCGACGCGGAGGAAGGAACGTCTGAATTTTCAATGACAGGCGGTTCGCTCACATCAAACAACGGCGATATGTTCTACGTAACTAATACTAAGAGCACTATAAACCTTTCAGGCGTAAACATCGTAAATAACGATGCGGATGGATATCTGATGCGGATATGCGGCAACTCAGGCTCTCACGGCTGGGGCACAGCAGGCAGCAATGGCGCAGACGTTGAATTCACGGCAGACAGCCAGACGCTTACAGGCAACATAATAGTTGACACGATATCAAAGCTGAATATGACGCTTAAAAACGGCAGCAGCTTCACAGGCACGATAAATATAACAGACAACGCAGACAACGGCACAGCCGTTGACGATAACGCAGTCGTAACTATTGAAAAAGGCTGCACGTGGACGCTTACAGGCGACTGCACTCTGACGAGCCTCACCAACAACGGAACGATAAACTTCAACGGCCATACGATCACGCTGGCTGACGGCACAGTGCTTAAATAAGCATGAAGTGAAGAATGAAGCCCATGAAGTTCATGAAATTCATGAGGCCTTACAGACTCCCTTGTAGAAAATTCTTGATAACGATTTGATAAAATGATAATGACATGATGGGGCTGTCGCATTTATGTGGCAGCCCTGTTTGTTATACAAAAAGGAAGAAATCCGTCCATTTCATCTTCCGGGACGGATTTCCTCATTTTAATAATGACACACGGGACTGTCACACAAAAATTGTGCGCAGTCCCGTTTTTTCTGTAAAATTCTACTTCGCTAATGCAAGGTCAAATGCAGGTTGAATAATAAGTTCATACCTTGCAGTGATATAGCGCTTATAAAAGTTTTTTTGTAAATCTGAAATGGCATCTGTGCAATCAATAAAAGTTGTAATTTCTTCCATGTCGATTTTTGGAACTATACGCTTTAATGCGGCATTGCAATCATCGTTTTGGATATTGATCATGAAATCATAATAATTTATCTTTCGCCCCGAAAGCTTTATAGCGGATGTCGGGAACTGAAAGACCCTGGCGTTCAGTTCGTTTTCATCGTTTAGTACTTTTTGCATAACAATTTCATCTGCCTGAGGTAAAAGACAGCTTCCGCAATCGAAAACAGGAGCTATTTCAGTTGTACTTGTCCTATCATCGTAAAGGAAACCCCAATTACCGTTATGTCTGTCAAAGTTTCCGAGCAATGCGTCTGCTATGAACATATTCCAAAAGTGTTCACGTAAGGCATACGGTGAAACAAACTGCTGTTTGTCTATAGTATCCATTATATCTTCCAATTCTGTGCCGCTGCCACCGGTGTCAGAATCAAGGATCGTATTTTTTATTGAGCAAAAATCGAATAGCCGTTTACCATCTGTTGTAAAGTCCTTGCAGGCGCAAACGGTTTTTATTTTGTTATTTACCTTAAATGCGCCAAGCATAGTTTCCTGTGCTTTTATTCCAAGAAAATTGAAAATAGTACTTGCTAGATGTTCACTTATGCAACTGTTGGTGTATGAAAGCTGTGTAGGCTTTTTTGCTCCTGACGGCGGAAATTTCAGCATATATATCTCGTCATTGTATTCAACTGCTATCTTACTGCCGTTGGCTCCGTTGTAAGCTCTGCCGGGGATAATTCTGCAATTTGTAAAATCTGTCATGCGCTTGCTCCATATAGATATTTTTTGCGAAGGTAATCGGCATGTTCGTGTGTGATAATGTTATCACTTATTTCAGCCATATTGATGCTGCCGTAAAGTTCGCCCCAAAGGCAGTCCAACAGGCCGCTGTGCTCTTTCAGTCCCCTTTTATAGGCATCGAGATCATGCTGTAGATATTCAGGCAGTCCATATTCATACGACCGTTCTCGTTCAGCTTCGAGGATACCGTTTTCAGTTAGCAGCTCCATAGGAACATGCAATGCTTTTGCAAGTTTATATATGGTTTCAGCAGAACATTTTTCGAGTCTGGTTTTTCCGTTGCATATATCGTTAAGTGTAGTATGAGGAATCCCGGCCTGTAATGCGAGCTTGTATTTCGTCATGTTTCGGCTGTTCAGCAAATCATCTATGATCATCGTGTTTACCTCCTGAATATATTATAACGGTATACCGACATAATATAAAGTAAATTTGATAATTTTAAGAAAACGCTCTATTTTCATGCGCTGTTTGTAATGCAGCGCGCTTCATGTTATCATGTAAAATAAAACTTAGCGCAGATAGAACTGCAAGGGGGTCGTTAAGAAAATGATACAGAGAAATGTACTTGAATATCTTGAGGGTACGGCAGGCCGGCTGCCTGACAAGACGGCGTTTGCTGATGAGAAGGAGTCGCTGACTTTTGCACAGCTGCTCAGCATGGCGCGGTCGTTGGGGACATATATAATGAAGAAAACTGAGCGCCGCAGAGCGCCGATAATAGTGATGACGGACAGGACGGCTGTTTCTATAGCGGCGTTTATGGGCGTGCTGTGCTCGGGAAATTTTTATGTACCGATGGATAATAAAATGCCTATGACAAGAATGATATCCATAGCTGAACAGCTAAAGCCTGCGGCGATCGTATTTGCTGAGAAGGACAGAAAGACGGCTGAAACGCTTTTTGATAAAATGGCAGAAATGGCAGGAGCGGCTGAAATAGCCGGAAATACGGCTGTGACCGGGGCGGCGCCTGCGCCGGAGCTGATAGCGATGGCTGACGGCTTTGCTTGCGAAGCTGACGAGGGCGCGCTGGGCGCGCGGAGGGCTTTGTGCATTGATACCGATCCTGTTTATGCCATATTCACTTCGGGCTCTACGGGCAAGCCTAAGGGCATCGTAATATCGCACCGCAGTGTGATAGATTTTACGGAATGGTTCACTGAAGCGGGGCAGTTTACCGATAAGGACATTATGGGAAACCAGGCGCCGTTTTATTTCGATCTGTCGGTAAAGGATATGTACACGACGCTGAAATGCGGGGCGACATCATATATAATCCCTAAAAAGCTGTTTATGTTCCCGGTGCTGCTCATGGAATTCCTTGAGGAAAAGCAGGTGACGGCGCTCGTGTGGGCTACGTCGGCGTTTCATCTGGTGGCGAACTCAGGCGTTTTGGAAGAAAAAACCATAAGTACGCTCCGTACTGTAATGCTCGGTGGCGAGGCGCTTTACGCGAAGCAGCTCAACAGATGGCGCAGGGCGATGCCGGATGTCAGATACGTGAACCTTTACGGACCTACAGAGGTCACTGTTGACTGTACGTGGTATCCGATAGAGCGCGAGTTTGATGACAGCGAGGTCATCCCTGTCGGAAAGGCGTGCGCAAACAAGGAAGTTTTCCTGCTGAATGACGAGCGCCGCCAGTGCGAGCCGGGCGAGCCGGGCGAGATATGCGTCCGCGGGAGCGGACTTGCGAGGGGGTATTTCGGCGAGTGGGAAAAGACTGCGGGCGCGTTTATACAGGATCCGAGAAATCCCGATTACCCTGAGATCGTGTACTGCACGGGCGATATCGCCGTAGAGGACGAGAACGGTGACCTGCGTTTCGTGTCTCGAAAAGACGGGCAGATAAAGCATATGGGCTACCGTATAGAGCTCGGCGAGATAGAAACTACGCTTTCGGGGCTTGCAGGACTTGACGAGATAGCGTGCGTCTTCAATGCGGCAACAGACAGGATAATCTGCGTGTTTACAGGCGCTATAGACGATAAGGAGCTTGCAAAGTCAGCGCGCGCGATGCTGCCGAAATACATGATACCAAATATTTACAGGAAACCTAACGTAATGCCGCACAACGCAAACGGCAAGATAGACAGACCGGAGCTCAAGCGCATCTATGTCGAGAATGCAGAGTGATCGGAAGAGTGATCGAATGAAATGATCGGATACGACGACAACTAGCCGTCGTGATAAATTCCAATATGATCAGCTAACGGAATAATTGAAATGAACAACGAATTTAAACTGATAGAAAAATACGAGCAGATATCGGAGCTAATAACGGCGAACCTGAAAAAAGGCGTGCGGACGAACACCGCAATGAGCAGAGAAGAATACGAGCGCGAGATATCTCACGGAAGCCTGATGGCGGGCGGAACACCGCAGGGCCTTATAATACTGCGAAACAGGCCGTCGCATGTAAAGCTGAATTACTATATAAATGATACAGACAGCCCACTTGACTTGTCAGAAATAGTTGAGGCGGTCAGAGCAGCGGGCTGGAACGGACACGGCGAATGCAGTAATAATAAGGGCGAACAGGAGCGTCCGTCACCGGACAAGCAGATAGTAACAGAAACAGCGTTCCGCGAACGCGACGCGGCGCTTAAGGAAACAGTGGAATATTTGAAAAGCTGCGGCTTTGAAGAGGCGCTGAGCCGCGTGCGCCTGTCAAGACCTGCAGGCAGACCGGATGAAAATTCAGAAAATACTTCGAAGATCGCGCCTGAAAAAGCGGCAAAAGCGGAAGAAAATAACGAATTTACATTTTATGTAAAAAAGTCAACGGCGGAAGATGCAGCCGCCATCCGGCCGCTGCTCCACAGCAGCTTCGATCCAGTAACCGGCTGCCTCCCCGAGGACGACGAGCTATATTCAGACGCAGCAGCCGGAAATATCCTTATGCTGTTTGCTGATAACGACAGCCGCGCCGCTTCAGAAAATGAATCAGAATATACCAGCGGCGCCGCTGTCCCGCAGCCAACAAACGACAGCCGCCTGCCGGCCGCTGCCCCATGCGGCATCCTACACTACAAAGCCGCAAAAAAATCAGCCGAAATAAAACACCTCGCCATAGCCCCGGAATTCCGCGGCAAAGGCCTTTCGGAAATACTGATAAATGCATTTATTAATGAATGCAAAGACCTGAAAACAGCAGTTTGGACAGGCAGTAATAATTCTGCCGCATTAAACGCTTATAAAGACTGCGGCTTTAAAGAAGACGGCCGCAGATCATCAGTTATGATATATAAAAGTAGATTATAAATTATAAAAAAGGCGCATTAAAAGCGGAATGACATGCAGAAGAGCGTAGCGTCGGAGCAGAACGGTGATGCTGCCAGCGAGGTGAGCAAGGCAGTTTGCACTGACGCCGCAGGCGGCAGATTCAAAAACTTGTCCGAAGCGGAATGCGCGGATGCGCATTAAATGATTGAATTTTTCTGTTAAGAAAAATTCTTACTCTGCCGCAAGTTGTTTTTGAATCAAACCGCCGCGAACCGAGCTGCACGCAGCATCCCGTTCTGTGACCGCGGAGCGATCTGCATGTCATTCCGCCTGCAGGCGCCATGAATTCCATATTGATAAATACCGCCAAATCTATATAATATAACATGCGCTAAATGAATACATGCGCCCCGCAGGGCTGCCGGTCAGCCGCCACGATGCGGGATATTACAGATATTAATGAATAAAAAATATTATTAAATGAAAGGAAATTACAGAAATGGAAGAATTAATGCAGATATTAACAGAAGCTTGTCCCGGAGTAGACTTTGAAAACGAAACAGCCCTCGTAGACGACGAGATCCTCGAATCACTCGACATCGTAGGAATAGTTTCAGAAATAATCGACGTATTCGACGTACAGATAAGCGTAGACGACATCATTCCTGAAAACTTCAACTCAGCAGAAGCCATCTGGGAACTGATCCAGTCGCACATGGAGTAAGTCATGGCGTTTACATCAGCCGCGTTTTTAGTCCTCACGGCGCTCGCCGTGGCGATATATTACAGAGTGCCGGGTCGCATGCAGTGGCCCGTACTGCTCGCAGCCAGCCTCATATTTTACTGCGCAGGAGGCTGGAAAACATTTGTATACGTCCTGTATACAGCAGGGATAGTTTATGCGTCAGGCATCGGACTGGCGCATTTTCATAGTGTGCGAAAAAGCCTGCCGAAAGACACAGCGCCCGAACTGAAAAAACAAGTAGCCGCCCGCTGCAAGCGAAACTCAAGGCTCATAGTCCTTGTCGCGTGCCTGGCGAATTTCGGACTGCTGTATATACTGAAATACTGGAACTTCACGGCAGAGCTTCTGCAGCCGCTGGCATCCAGGATATCGGAGAGCGCTCAGGTACCGACGATATCGCTGCTTATGCCGCTGGGAGTATCGTTCTTCATGTTCCAGTCAGTCGGATATGTGATCGACGTTTACCGCGGAAAGTACGAGCCTGAGAGGAATTTCATAAAATTCCTGCTATTCGTTTCGTTTTTCCCGCAGATGGTACAGGGCCCGATAAGCCGATTTGACCAGCTCGCTCCGCAGCTTTACTCGGAAAAGAAGCTCGACTGGAAAAATATAAAATTCGGCATACAGCTGATGCTGTGGGGCTACTTTAAGAAAATGGTAATAGCCGACCGCGCAGCGGTCATAGTAAATACAGTCGTAGACCACCCGTGGTCGTACAGCGGCTCGATACAGGCGTTCGGCGTTTTAATGTACTGTATACAGCTTTACGGTGATTTCTCGGGCGGTATAGACATAACGCGCGGCGTCGCGCGCATGTTCGGCATCGACATGGCAGAAAACTTCAGGCGTCCGATATTTGCCACTTCTCTTACTGATTTCTGGAGAAGATGGCATATCACGCTCGGCGCGTGGATGCGCGATTACCTTTTTTATCCATTAGCGCTGTCAAAGCCTTTTGGAAAGCTCGGCAAATTTACCAGAAAACATATAAAAGGCAAGCTCGGAAAGATAATCCCGACATCGCTTGCAACGTTCATAATTTACTTTGTAATAGGTATATGGCACGGCGCGAACTGCCGCTACGTGGCCTTTGGCTTCTGGAACGGCGCGATCATAACGGCGTCACTGTTGCTCGAGCCGCAGTTTGAAAAAGTAAAAACGCGCCTCGGCATAGATGACAAAGCACCGTGGTACAGAGTTTTCAAGACTGTAAGAACGTGCATCATCGTATTTTTCGGCAGATATATAACGCGCGCGCCGCGCTTTTTGACCGCAGTATGGATGATGAAGCAGACGTTCACGAACACGCACCCTGCAGACCTGGTAAACGGCAAGATACTCACGCTCGGACTCGGAGTGTATGACTTAAGCATAATAGTTCTCGGCATGGCTGTGCTGATAGCCGTTGAGTGGTACCAGGAAAAGGGCGGTCACATCCGTGAAGCGCTCGAGAGAAAGAGCGCCGTAGTACAGGTCATGTCGGCAATACTGCCGGTCATCATACTGCTGCTGCTCGGCATAATGCGCGGCGACTACATCTCATCAGATTTTATCTACAAGCAGTTTTAAGGGGAGGACGCGCGAATGACTTCAAAAAAATGGTTTTTTACGTTTGCAGCGACAGTCGCTGTCCTTGCCGCGGCAGTAATGGGCTTTAACTTTATCGCCGACCCGTTCGGCGTATTCAAAGGAAGTTTTATGGAATGGCCGTCATATGAGATGACGCTGAACCCGCGTACTGCAAAGACTACGTATATAGAAAAGCACCACGACGAATACGATTCGTATATAATAGGCTGCTCGTCAACGAGCTCGTACACTACTGATGAGCTCAACAGGTATTTCGGAGCGAATTTTTACAACATGATAATGTACGGAGCTGACATGCTCGACGTTGAAAATATGTCGAAATGGCTCGCTGATAATTACGAAGTGAAAAATCTCGTTGTTAATGTATATATAGACAACACGCTCGAATACGACTCGGAATCAAATCCGCTTACGTTCTCAATGTCGCCTGACGCGACAGGCGGTAGCGCGCTCGACAAGGCGCGATTCGACTGGAGATTCCTGACGGCAGACCCGCGCCACGCGCTCGACAAGGTAAAGGCGATGATAAAGGACACGTATCTTACGCAGTCGTTTGACGTATTCAACGAAAAAACGGGCGCGTATGACAAAAAGGTCCGCGATATCGAGAGCATAGGCGATATGGACGAGTACCTTGAGGCGTATCCCGTGTTTACCGATTACCCGACAGGCGAGCACAAAATGAGCGAGCGCGCCGTACAGGGAACGCTTGACAGTATAAGCCGCATAAAGCAGATGTGCGAGGAGCGCGGCATAAACTTTATGGTCGTTCAGGCTCCTGTTTATCACGAATATTACACTCAGTTCGATATGAACGAGATCGCCGATTTCACGCGCAGGCTTGCCGACGTTACGCCGTTCTGGGATTTCTCGTACAGCTCTGTGAGCTTTGAGCCGAGATATTTCTACGATGCTACTCACTTCAGGAATTGCGTGGGACGCATGGCGCTGGCGCGCATATTTGACGACGATTCTATATACATCCCTGACGATTTCGGCATGTATGTGACACCTGATAACGTCGAGGAATGCATTAATAAGCTGCGCAGCGCAAAGGCAGCCGACACGGCTGATTACACGACAGATCTGCCGATAATAACTTATCATCACATAAAAGAAGGCGCGTCGCAGTCTACGGAGGTAACTCCGGAAGCGTTTGAGCGCCAGATGACTGCTCTCAATAACGCGGGCTACAACACTGTAACGCTCGAACAGGTCGAGGCTTACGTCAGAAAAGGCGAGCCGCTTCCTGAAAAGCCTGTGATGATAACGTTTGACGACGGCTACAGGAGCAATTACGAGTATGCGTATCCGATACTTAAAAAGTATAATATGCATGCAGTAATATTTGCTGTAGGCTCGACGATCGGTTCGACAAAATACAAGGATACTGACTACGATATAACGCCGCATTTTACGGCTGAAGAAGGCCGCGAGATGATAGAGTCAGGAGTTATGGAGATACAGAGCCACACTTACGATCTGCACCAGTGGGCTGACTATGAGGAAAGCGGCACGGCGCGCGATACTGTACTCAGAATAAGCGGCGAGTCGGAGTCTGATTACATGGCTATGATGAACGAGGACTGCGCCCGCGAGCGTGAAACGATAGAAACAGGAATGGGCGGAACTGTACATGCCATATCATATCCTCACGGCGACTACGATGACCTTGCAGCAGTAATGATGGCGGAAAACGGCTTCGATATGAGCTTTACGGTAAACAAGGGTATAAATGTCCTCATAAAAGGCATCGACCAGTCGATGCTCGCCCTGAAGCGCAATAATACTGACACGCAGACGACTGATGAAGAGCTGCTTGCATCGATAACAAGATAATATATTTGTCTGAAAGGAGGTACTGCAATGCTTGAAAATAAATTGGGTATAACAAACTCAGCAGATCTTGCGCGCGAGGAAGAGCGCATAAGCAAGAAAAAAGCTGTTGAATTGTTTGAAAAGGGCATCTTGGAAAATCTGTCGGCTGGTAGATTCAGCACGCTTCAGGTAATTCATAAGTATCTATTTGACGAAATATATGAGTTTGCGGGAAAAATTCGTACTGTGAATCTCGCAAAGGGAAATTTCCGCTTCGCGCCGCTCATGTATCTGGATGCGGCACTGGAAAATATTGATAAAATGCCGCAGTCTACATTTGATGAGATAATCGAAAAGTATGTAGAAATGAATATCGCCCATCCTTTCAGAGAGGGTAACGGACGCAGCATGCGCATATGGCTCGATCATATATTAAAAAATGAGATAAGCAAGGTCGTTGACTGGAGCAAAGTGGATAAGGAAGACTATCTTCTTGCCATGGAACGCAGCCCTATAAGAGATATCGAGATAAAGCATATTCTGAAAAATGCGCTTACAGATGATATATACAGTCGCGAGATATACATGAAGGGCATAGACCACAGCTACTATTACGAAGGCTATACTACATTTAAAGCTGAAGAACTGTAAACGAAAGAAAATTAACGACCCGCGGGCGAGTTTGATCGTCTGCGGGTCGTTTTATGTATAAATAATGATTTAATTTTCGTTCTCTGCAAGCATTTTCTTGTAACCCTCGCCCCAGCTCCACATGGCGTCGAGTATCGGCTTAAGGCTGTGCCCGAGCTCTGTGAGCGTATATTCCACGCGCGGCGGCACTTCTGCGTATACTGTCCGCGTCAACAGGCCCGCGGCTTCCATCTGGCGGAGCTGAGCTGTCAGGACCTTCTGCGTTACATGTCCGATGGATTTTTTCAGCTCGCCGAATCTTTTTGTGCCGTCCATAAGGTCGCGGAGTATAAGGACTTTCCATTTATCGCTGATAAGCGTCAGCGTCGTTTCGACAGGGCATGCAGGCAGGTCTGCCAGCGTTATACCCGTATTTGCCGTTTCACTCATTATACATTTCTCCTTTAAATTTTCTGATATTTTCTATTCATAAAAATTAATTTTGTTTGATTATCGTTGAAATCTCACAATAGTATCTTTCGGGTAACTACAGCACTATTTTGTGCTTACTTTACCAAAAGTCGCTACAGCTTTATTATATAGACAACGAAGGACAAATGCAATGAATAAATAAACATTAACGGAGGTAACAAAAATGGAAAAAGTTGTAGAATTTTTAAAGGCAAACCCTGTTCAGTATCTCGCCACTGTAGGTCGCGACGGAAAGGCAAAGTGCCGCCCGTTCATGTTCGCTGACGAGTTCGAAGGAAAGCTCTGGTTCTGCACAAACAACCAGAAGGAAGTGTACAAGGACATGCAGGAAAACCCTGAGATCGAGATCTCAACATCAAGCCCTGAATATGCATGGATCCGTCTGCACGGCAAGGCAGTATTTGAAAACAACATGGCTGTAAAAGAGATGTGCATACAGAACCCTATCGTAAAAGGCCAGTACGAAACAGCCGAAAACCCTATCTTCGAAGTATTCTACCTCGAAAACGCACACGGCTGCATAGCAGACTTCTCAGGCAACCCGCCTTACGAATTCTAAACAGCCGGCGACGGCTGCAGCTTCATAGCGTCATTAAAGAAAAGCTTCCTTTAATCGGACATATATCCAGTTGAAGGAAGTTTTTTTATTATGCGAGCGGATCGCCAATGGTCTATTAATGAATATTAATAAAGGTTAAAAATTTAAATATATATCATATGATATGATTTACTTGCTTATGAATGATTAGCAACAGGAACGATTTTAAATTAGTTCTCAGGGGTATATATTGCATTGAAAAATATCTGCGCTATTGTTATAATACGCACAAATGCTTATTACAGGATGCATTTTTTTGGCGTAATAGATCACTGACAAGCGAGCTTGTCAGAGGCTTTGCTTCGCTTTAAATAATTGATTTTAAAAGAAAGGCGACTGTTTTCCTGCATATATTTTCGATGTCTTGCAGATATAAAGCGGTTGAATCGTTCATTAATATGTCAAATTCAAATTCCTCCAGTTGGGATCTTCTGGATGATACTTATCAGCTGATTCAAGTCAGCGATCTTGATTTTAATATGCTGTATGCTAATCTTCCGGCGCGAAGCTTTACAGGTCATCCCCAGCGTTCGTATCAGGGGCAGAAATGTTATCAATACATGATGGGCAGTGATGAACAGTGCTCTTATTGCCCGATGAGGCAGATGGATGGCAGAGATACTTGTATAGTTGAAGTTGATAACGGTACACAAGTTTTTACTGCTAAGACAAAACTGATTCAATGGGAGGGCAAGCCTGCTTTTGTAGAGTATGCGACAGATGTTACTACGATCCGTCGAGCACAGCAGATCTTTGAATCACAAGTACGCGCGCTTATGGCATCTATCCCGGATGCACAGGGTGTATTTCACTTTGATCTGACTGCTGATTGTCTTTTTTCAACAAATGGCGTTTCGACGAATCTTGATCAGTTTCATAAACAGGTTTCAGTCGATCAAACGACCGATCAAATTGCAAGCTTCATTCCAAATGATAAAATGAAAGCACAGTTTCTTGCCAACTTCTGCCGTGAATCTTTAATTTCCGCTTATAATTCCGGCAAGACCGAGCTCCATCAAGAGCTGCTATCCTATTATGCCGACCAAAGCATTCGATGGACACGAATGACTTGCCGCCTTATCATGAATCCGGATAACGGTCATTTGGAATCCATACTCTATGGTATGGATATAAGCCGTGAACATGCTTATGAAGAACGTATCGCACAGGCAGAACAGGAAAATGCAACACTGCTTGAGCGTTCCAAACGTGATATGTTGACCGGTCTGTATACAAAAACAGCGTTTGCGGACCTTGTACAAGGTGCTTTGGATAAGAACAGTCATAAAACTTTTGCTTTGATTTTTCTTGATCTTGATCACTTTAAGGAAACTAACGATACATTTGGGCATTTGACGGGAGACAGTATTTTACAAAAGACCTCTTGCGCATTACAGCAGCTTTTTAATTCCGATGGTTATGTTTCACGCTTCGGCGGTGATGAATACTGTATTTATTTTCCGGACTGTACGATCAGAAGCCTGACAGCCAAGCTGGAGGAAATGAAGCTTGCGCTGACATACACTGTTGCTCTTGATGGAGAAGAAGTTACGATCATGAGCAGTATCGGCGCAGTCTATTGCGATACGCCGGTAAGAGAATTTACCCCATTGCTGGATATGGCAGACAGGGCTCTCTATGCAGCAAAGGCAAATGGGCGCAATCAATACTGCATACGGGATCAATCGGATCGTCCGGTGTAATTACTTACTTTGAGGGCACTCTGCTTTTGTCATGCTTTTGTCACGACCTGTTTACTATACTGAACGCATTGACTGAATGGTCAACGATCGGTTAGATCAATTTCAAATTCAAAAGGAGTACTATAACATGAAAAAAGCACTTTCTCTTGCTTTGGCGCTGTGTTTGGCTATGTCATTTTCTGCTTGCGGAAAGTCTGACAGCAGTGCGGACGCCGAAAGTTCAGTAAAGCAGGATACTGTTTCTGCCGACAAGCAGGCTCAGCGCGTGGAACCGCTGTCCAACACTGAGATAAACACAGGAGAGATTACAGATGGAACATATGCGGTTTCTTTCTCGTCAGCTGATGTCATTGATAATGCAGGTCGGTTGGAGTTGCACTTTACCGTATATGACTACGCTCGGTATGATACGGATAAGATATCACAGCTTGGTGTCGGTGATACGCTTGTAGTTGACGGGCAGGATATGACTGTAGAGTCAGTCGATAAGACCGATAACGGTATCACAGTTAACGGCGGTCTGGAGAACGGAGGTACTGAATTGGCGCTCGGTGACGACGGTACATATTACATTTCACAGATGGACGACGCAAAGGATTATCAGGTTATTGGCGAAGCAACTTTACCTGTGGATCAGCAGTTTGTTCTTATCGACGGTTCAGACCCATCAAAACCCGGACAGACATGGCTGGCGGGCGATCTGTTCAGTTTAGAGGACGATGCGAAGGGATTTACGGCTAATAATACTACATTAACTGTGAAGGACAGTTACGTGATATCCGTTAAAAGAGTGTTCGTACCATAGAATAAATTCCATTTAATGGAATGTTTATGATTCGAGGTGTTTTTGGTGAAAATTCTTGCAGTTGATGATGAATATCTTGCGTTGCAGCTTCTTACGGAAACGCTCCGCCGCGTTTTGCCTGACGCAGAGCTGTTTCCGTGCAGTAAGGCAAGCGAAGCGCTGAGCTGCGCAGAGACGAATACGTTTGATATTGCTTTTCTGGATGTGCGGATGCGATCTATGACAGGGTTGGAGCTGGTACGGAAATTGAGAGATATTTACCCAAAGACAAATATTATTTTTGTGACCGGATACGATGAATATGCAGGCGACGCAATGCGCCTTCATGCCAGCGGTTATATAGAAAAGCCGGTTACGGAGGAAAAGATACGGCAGGAATTGAAATACCTCCGTGATCCTATTCCTGAAGAAAAGCCTCATTCGCTTTTGCGTATCAATTGCTTCGGCAATTTCGAGGTGTTCCTGCCAGGCGGGGAGCCGCTGCATTGGGAACGCTCAAAATCAAAAGAATGTTTTGCGTACCTTGTCAGCAGGTGTGGCGCTACATGTACGGTTCGAGAGCTTGCCGGTATCCTGTTTGAGGATCGACCGTATGACCGCAGGCAGGCTAATTATATGAGGAAGATCATTAGCGTTATGGCTCAGGTCCTCAAGCGGGCGGGCGCAGAAAAGGTACTGAATAAAGGGTTTAACACGTTTGCTGTACATCCGGAATTTTTAGATTGTGATTATTATCGTTTCAGGCAGGGAAATGCAGATGTTGTAAAGCAATATCAGGGCGAATTTATGCGGCAATACTCATGGGCAGAGTTCACGACCGGGTATTTGGATCAAATAACACATCAGTAAAAGCACGTTGCAAAAAATAAAACCGGAAGTGTACATAAAACAAAATCGGAAGAATATACAAAAGAAACAAATAAAAAATATTTTACCATTTGACTTACAAGACCTTTTAGTCTAAAATCAATAAGGTAATGTTAGCGGTTTTCGGCGCGATTTTGCCGGGAACCGTTTTTTTATGCGAAAAAACGGATGCTGTATCTATTCACGAATATCGCAGGAGAGCCGGCGTCACCGCCGGACAGGATAGAAAAAAGTTAGTTATCACAAAACACATAAAACGGAGGAATGAAAAATGTCAGACAACGTAACTATTCTCGACCACCCACTGCTTAAGCACAAGATCTCAAGACTCAGAGACGAAACAACAGGAACAAATGAATTCAGAAGCCTCGTAGAGGAGATCGCTATGCTCATGGGCTATGAAGCGCTCAGAGATCTTCCTACTGAAGAAGTGGAAGTAAAGACTCCTATAGAAACATGCAAGGCTCCTGTCATATCAGGCAGAAAGCTCGCTGTAGTTCCTATTTTAAGAGCGGGACTCGGAATGGTAAGCGGTATCCTCGCTCTCGTACCTTCTGCAAAGGTAGGCCACATCGGTATGTACAGAGACGAAGAAACTCATGAGCCTCATGAATATTACTGCAAGCTGCCTGACCCTATCGAAGAACGTACTATCGTAGTAGTAGACCCTATGCTCGCAACAGGCGGTTCAGCAGTTGACGCTGTAAATCTTATAAAGCAGAAGGGCGGCAAGAACATAAAGTTCATGGCTATCATCGCTGCGCCTGAAGGAATCAAGAAGTTCACGGAAGCGCATCCTGACGTACAGCTCTACGTAGCTCAGCAGGACAGATGCCTTAATGAAAACGCTTACATTTGCCCTGGTTTAGGCGATGCGGGCGACCGTATTTTTGGTACTAAATAAAACGACAGATAAGGACGCCCGTGCGCGGGCGTCCTTTATAAAGATGTATACGTTATTGTTTTTTATATAGAGATTATTGTTACTGATTTTGTAAAAAGAAAGGAAAAATTTTGAGCAACACAGAAAAGAAAACGGTCGGAACAGAGCCGATCTACGACGCAAGAACGCTCGGCGCTCCGAAGTTCACAGTGCTTGGACTTCAGCACATGTTTGCCATGTTCGGCGCGACCATCCTCGTACCTGTACTTACAGGACTCGATGTATCAACTACACTGCTTTTCGCAGGACTCGGAACACTCCTGTTCCATGTTATTTCAGGCGGCAGCGTTCCTGCATTCCTCGGTTCTTCATTCGCATTTATCGCAGGATACTTCGCTATAGCGCCTAACCAGGAGCCTGAACTTTTACCTTACGCATGCTTCGGCGTAGCGTGCGCTTCAGTTATCTATTTCATTCTTGCAGGTCTTTTCAGAGCGTTTGGCATCAGCCGCGTTATGAAATTCTTCCCGCCTATAGTTACGGGTCCTATCATCATAGCCATAGGTCTTAATCTTTCATCATCAGCTATAAACAACTGCGCTACAAACTGGTGGATAGCACTTGTCGCTATCGTTATCGTAGTAGCTGCAAACATCTGGGGCAAGGGTATGATAAAGATAATCCCTATCATCCTCGGTGTACTCGGTTCATATATCGTAGCAGCTGTTACAGGAAATGTTGATTTTACATCAGTAAAGGAAGCTGCATGGATCGGACTTCCTATCCACTGGAACAACACTGTATTCTCAATATTTAATGATCCGGACGTTTCACTTCTCATCACGTCCATCATCACTATCGTTCCTATTTCTCTCGCGACTATCATAGAGCACATAGGCGATATGTCAGCGATATCATCAACAGTAGGCAAGAACTTCATAGCAAAGCCGGGTCTGCACAGAACGCTCCTCGGAGACGGTCTTGCAACGCTCCTCGCGTCACTCTTCGGCGCTCCTGCAAACACTACTTACGGAGAAAATACAGGCGTACTTTCGCTCACAAAGGTATTCGACCCGAGAGTAATAAGGCTTGCGGCATGCTTCGCTATCCTGTTCTCATTCTCGCCTAAGTTCGCCGCTCTCATCGGCTGCATGCCTTCAGCTACAGTAGGCGGTATCTCAATGGTACTCTACGGTATGATCTCAGCAGTCGGCGTAAGAAACCTTATAGAGCATCAGGTAGACTTCAGCAAGTCGAGAAACATCCTGATCGCAGCGCTCATACTCGTACTCGCTATCGGTATAAACTACAGTGATGCAGGCGCTCTTTCATTTGCAGTAGGCGCTGTAACTATCAGCTTCTCAGGCCTCGCTACAGGTTCGCTCGCAGGTATCATCCTTAACGCTATCCTTCCTGGTAAGGATTACGTTTTCAATGAAGATGACGAGCCTGACATCAAGCACACTAAGGACGATAAGTAATTTAGAATAGCAGCATAAATAACAGAATTTTACAGACGGGTATCATATCGCAGTTACGACTGCCGGTGACGGCAGCAGCATATGATATCCGTTTATTATTGCATTAGCATATTAATGCAATAATATATGTTTAAATCAAACAACTATAACGAATATATTACAGTAATAACTGATTATCAAAGCCTCCATCGACCCGGCCGATGAAAAATCCTGTATAGAATATTATTCATAATAATGGACGAGCAGGAAAATAGATGATAAAATAAAATAAGTATGAAAACTCATACGGGAAATATTTTTTCATGAAAAATGGAAATGAAAAAAGGAGAATGAAATGAAAAAGAACATTTTCAAGAAGGTCATTGCAGGAGCTATGGCTCTTACGATGGTATTCTCAATGACTGCGTGCGGCGGCGGTAGCAATGGCGGATCTGCTGCGGGCGACAGCGGAGAAAAGACTAAGCTCTATGTTGTAAACTGGAAGGATTACGCTTCTGACGACGCAGACTATGTAAAGCAGTTTGAAGAAGAAAACAACTGCGAGATTGTAAACACTTACATGGACAGTGAGGAAGACCTTCTTACAAGACTTAAGACTTCAGGAGCAGGCGAGATCGACGTTTGCCTGCCTAACTGCTCTATACTTCCTGCAGCTATAAAGGCAGGACTGCTTGAGCCTATCGACACTTCAAAGCTTACAAACTTTGACAGCCTGTTCGAAAGATTCAAGACACAGGAAGAATGCTTCGGCGATGACGGCCAGATGTATGCCGTTCCGTTCGTATGGGGTTCTACAGGCATAGCTTACAACACTGAGCTCATGTCAGAAGCTCCTACAAGCCTGAATGTTCTCTTTGACGAGAGCCTCGCAGGCAAGATCACTTTCCGCGATGACTATAACGACGCTGTAATGGTAGCTGCAATGGTACTCGGTCAGGACCCTAACGATCCTTCAGACCTCGAAGCTATAAAGGCTAAGCTCATCGAACAGAAGTCACTCAACAAGACTTACTGGCAGACAGGTGACGAGTTCTCCAAGCTCTTCGCTGCGGGCCAGGTACAGGTAGGTCTCATGTGGTCAGGTCAGAGCGCTACTATGAAGAACGAAGGCGAGCCTATCGGCTACGTTGTTCCTGAAGACGGCGCTATCGGCTGGGTAGACAACTGGGGAATCCCTGCAAACTCACAGAACAAGGAACTCGCTTACAAGTTCATCGACTTCATGCTGAGCAAGGACGTTCAGTACGACTGGTCAGCAAACAAGGGCGGCCCTTCACCTGCTAACCAGGAAGCGGCAGACGCTATAGATCCTGAATACGCAGCAGCATGCGGCATGGACGAAGTTTCACTCAACAGACTCCAGTTCATGAAGTACAGAAGCGATGAGGTTAAGCAGGCTTGGAATGAGCTGTGGACGGAAGTCAAGGCATCTTAGTACTGCACGAAAAATCCTGCGCCCGTCTGTTATCTAAATGTTTATGATTTAGTCAGATAATTGAGCAGGATATATAATCATTTGAATTTTCAGGGAGGTTGTTGTCTGAATGGCGGCAGCCTCCTATTAGTATATTTTATTGTAAATTTTATTTTTTACAAAAAAGACGCTATATAATGCCAGAGAATATACGGGTAAGCGCAGTTGAAGTATCCCATACCACGGAGCGTCACGTATATTCGGCGGCAACAGGTGGCGTCCCGTATTTTTGAAATGTTATTGCAAATATTTAAAAGGTGAACCGATGAAAAGGGACAAAAGACAAATCATGACATGGCCGTCTATGCTGGTCCTGTTTCTTTTCGCCTTCGTACCGCTGATAATAATGTTCGTAACGAGCTTCAAGAGCGATTCGACAGGCGCATTTACACTTGAGAACTACGCGCGATTCTTCCAGAAGGCGATGTACCTCAAGCTCACGGGAAAGACAATCGTAAATTCGCTTCTCGTAACAGTTGTAAGCCTTGTAGTGGCTTATCCGCTTGCCTACATAATGGCAAAAAAATTAAAGGGTCTTAAAAACATAATACTCGTACTCGTAATTATTCCGTTTTTTACAAATCAGCTCGTAAGAGTATACAGCTGGCTGATATTCCTCCAGGACGGCGGAATACTCAGCAGCTTTTTCAACAGCCTCGGGCTTTTTCCTGACGGTCTCGGTATACTTTATACCCAGGCAGCAGTTGTAATAGGACTCACTCACGCATTCTTCCCATATATGGTAGTTACTATTTATATGGCGCTCGAACGCCTTGACGACTCGCTCATAGAGGCGAGCACGAGTCTCGGCGCGTCAAAGCTTACTACATTCAGGAAGGTGATATTCCCGCTTTCGATGCCGGGAGTTATTTCGGGAATAATGATCGTTTTCGTTCCGTGCCTCGGTACATTCGTTGAGCCGCGTATACTGGGCGGCACAGACGGTACAGTTATCGGTACGGTCATCGAAGACCAGTTCTTTGAGATATACGGATGGAACTTCGGCGCTGCGATAGCGTTCCTGCTCCTCGCATTAGTTATAGTCAGCATGGCCGCGCTCAACAAGGCAGGCAGTAAATGGGAGGCTGAGTAATGAAAAAGAAAACAGGCATACTCAGCAAGCTTTTAGTTATACTCGTGCTGCTCTATCTGTACGTTCCTATAATAGTACTTATGGTGCTGAGTTTCAATGAATCAAGATATAATTCGCTCCCTATACATTTCACAATGAAATGGTATCAGGAGCTTGCGGGCGACACCGCCCTCATAACAGCGGCAAAGAACTCGCTGCTGCTCGCTTTCGTGACGGGTATCATATGCATAATCCTTGCGACATTATTCACGCTCGGTCAGCGTTACCTGTCAAAGAAGCTCAACGGGCTCTTCAACAGCATAGTAATGATGCCTATGAGCATTCCATGGCTGATAATTGGTCTTTCCATGCTGCTCATGATACGCCAGCTCGGATTTTCAAAGAACATGTTCTTCGTGCTCGCGGGACATGTGATAATCTCTCTGCCTTACGCCCTGCTGGTATTAAGGGCGAGAATGAGCTCTATAGATGAATCTCTGGAGGAAATGAGCGCGTCTCTCGGCGCGAGCGCGTGGACTACGTTCAGGCGCATAACTCTGCCTGCCATAGCGCCGGCAATGGTAGCCGGAGGCTTCCTTTCTTTTATGATAAGCTTCGATAACTTCGCTATAAGCTATTTCCTTATGCCTAACGGAGTTTCAACGCTGCCTATCGAGATCCAGACGTCTATAAAATTCGGATTTACGCCGGAGATAAACGCGATCTCGACTATAATCATCGGCGTTTCGCTGGTCTGCCTCGCTGTAGTCGGCGTAATAATGGGTTCAAACCTGAAATCTATGGTAGGAGGAAACAAGAAGTAAATGTCACAGGTAACATTAAAAGGAATTACAAAAATATATGGCAGCAACACAGTAGTTGACCATGTAGATCTCGATATAGAAAACGGCTCGCTCGTATCTATCCTCGGTCCTTCAGGCTGCGGCAAGACGACGATACTCAGAATGATAGCCGGATTTGAAACGCCGGACGACGGCGACGTGCTGTTTGACGGCGAATCTGTAGGCAAGGTGCCTGTAAACAAGAGAAATATAGGAATGGTATTCCAGAGCTACGCGCTCTTCCCGCACATGACTGTAGCGCAGAACGTCGCATACGGCCTTGAGCAGCAGGGCGTGCCTAAGAGCGAGATACCGGGTCGCGTGCAGGAAGCACTCGCGACTGTACATATGGACGAGTTCGCGTCAAGAAAGCCGAAACAGCTTTCAGGCGGTCAGCAGCAGAGAGTAGCCCTCGCGAGAGCGCTCGTTATACGCCCTAAGGTCCTGTTACTTGATGAATGCCTCTCAGCGCTCGACAAAAAGCTCAGAGTAGAGATGCAGACAGAGCTCAGAAGGATACTCGAGGAAAGCAAGGTAACTACGTTCTTCGTAACTCACGACCAGGAAGAAGCTATGACGCTTTCGGATAAGATAGTCGTAATGAGCCGCGGCAACATAGAACAGCTCGGCACTCCGCGCGAAGTTTACGAACAGCCTGTAAATAAATTCGTTGCCGACTTCCTCGGAAAGGCTACATTCTTTGAAGGTGAAGTTGAGGCTGTTGACGGAGACAGCATTACTGTAAAGACTGCTGACGGCAAAATCACTGTTCCGGGCAGAGGCGCTTCTGCAGGCGAAAGCGTTCAGTACGCGCTCAGACCTGAAAAGGTAAAAATTTACACATCAGGAAACAAGCCTGCGTCAGGCGCTATAGACGGCGTAGTTGAAAGCGTTATATACTCAGGAAATCTCATGTCATGCACTGTAAACTGCGGCGGCATAAGCATAAAGGCTGAGATGGGCGGAACAGACTCTGCATCGGGCGTGAGCCGCGGAGACGCTGTAGCAGTAGCGTGGGAGCCTGAAGCGCTCATAAAGCTTGAACATTAGCCTGTACGAATGGCATACATCAGCGGAGGCGCCCAGCGCCTGAGAACGCTGTTGTACAGGTAATATTATGAAGGTGCTGTAAAAGTAAAAACAGGTGAATCGATCTATGATAAATGAATGTTATCTTTTCGGCGGTCTGATAATGGACTGCTATTACGCGATAGACGCGCTCCCGCAGCGCGGACAGGACGGGTTCATAACCGCAGAAAAAATGATGGCGGGCGGCTGCGCGGTAAACATGGCCGTGACTATCGAAAATCTCGGCGGTAAAGCGCACGTAGTATCAGGCATGGGCGATGACCCGTCATCTGTAAGTCTGATGGAATATATGAACAGGCATCGACTGTCAACGAAATTCATAGAGCAGGTAGAGGGCAAGGTAGGCAAGTGCCTCGTGTTCCTTGAGCCTGACGGCGAGCGTACTTTCCTGACGAGCAAGGGTGCAGAGGGCGTATTTTCTCAGGAGCTCAGCGAGCGCATAAAGAAGGAAGTGCCGTCTGTGGTCGGCGTTACAGGATACTATCTGCTGAATGAAGATTCTGAAAGAGTGCTTCAGACGCTTGAATATCTGCATTTTAAAGGTACGAAGATACTCTTTGACCCAAGCCCGCTCGTATCGTCAATAAACGATGGACAGCTCGGCAGGATGATACGTATAAGCGATATGATGACGCCGAACACTGTAGAACTTGAATATCTCAATAATTTTACGTCTCTCATGGAGTACACTGCGCGCGGAAAGACTGCTGTCGTAAAGAGCGGCAGCGAGGGCGGTTCTGTTTACTCGCCTTACGGAAGCTTTACGTACAAGTCTGCGCCTGTAAGCGAGGTCGTTGATACGACTGGTGCTGGCGACAGCTTTGCGGGGGCGCTGCTGTTTTCTATGATGTATGACATGCCGCTCGATGCTGCTATAGAGCTTGCTGCAAAGTGCGCGTCAAAGACTGTAGAGATAGACGGACCTCACGGATTTTGGTCGTTATAATTTAAGGAGGAAAAAACATGCTGGACAGAGCATACGGAGCGCTGATCGGCGGCGCTATCGGAGACGCTATGGGAATGCCGGCGTCTTTTATGACAAGAGCGCAGATCGAAAAAGCGTATGGTTATATAAATGATTTTCTTGAGCCGGAGAAGGATGTACAGAGCTATCACGGCGACCTGCAGGCTGCTGAGATAACTGATGACACGATGGAGAGCGTCATCATATGCAACGTGCTTCTCGAAAACGGTGAGTTTTCGGAGGCTGCGTTCAACAAGGCAATGAAGGAATGGGCTATAGAGCAGAAGATGCTTGAGAGCACTGTTATAGGGCCTTCTACGAGGCGTTATCTGACTGCTCTTATAGAAGGACGCGACCCGAAGGAAACTTCGGGAGCGGGTAATACGAACGGCAGCGCTATGCGTGTTGCACCTATAGGTGTAAAGTATCACTATGATATGGCTAAGTGCCTTGAAGCTGCTGCGGCTTCTTCACTGCCGAGCCACGGAAGCAGGCCTGCTGTGGCTGCTGCGTGCGCTGTGGCTGCTGCTGTTTCTGCGGGTGTTCACGGTGGATACAGCGTGAACGAGGTGCTTAACGCGGCTTATGAGGGCGCGCTTTACGGTGAGGCTCGTGGGGCTGAGATAACGGCGCCGTCTGTAGCTAAGAGGATCCGTGTAGTTGAAAGGATAGTTGATGAGGCCGGTGATGCGGGCATCAGGGCTATACTTGATGAGATAGTAGGCGTGCTCGGCGCGAGCATGTTTGCTTATGAATCTGTTCCTCTGGCGCTCGGCGCTTTTTATGCTGTAAAGGGCAATGGCCGTGACGGCGTGCTCGCTGCTATAAATGCGGGCGATGACGCTGATACTAACGGCGCTATATGCGGAAATATCTG
>CAVGTL010000014.1:0-28077 GCA_963632005.1 Succinivibrio sp. | reverse complement strand
TTATAAGGTCAAGGATATCCTGCGCAGATGCTCCGCCTTTGTTTACAATAAATCCCGCATGCTTCTGCGATACGAGGGCTCCGCCAACCGACAGCCCCTGGCAGCCTGAATCCTGTATAAGCTTTCCGGCAAAGTATCCTTCCGGACGCTTGAACGTGCTCCCTGCGCTCGGAAAATTAAGCGGCTGCTTCTCAACACGTCTGCGGTTCAGATCCTTCATCTTTTCATTTATTTCATTGATATTACCGTGCTCCAGCTTCATTTCAGCGCTCACTATTATGCCGCCGTTCTCATAAAAAACGCTGTGCCTGTAGCCGAAATCAAGCTCATCAGCATTGAAATGTCTGATGCTCCCGTCCAGCATGAGCGCGTCAACCCCCGTTATGACCTGAGAAAGCTCGCCGCCGTATGCTCCAGCGTTCATAAATACTCCGCCGCCAATGCTCCCGGGTATGCCTGAGGCAAATTCAAGTCCTGCAAGGGATTCACGCGCAGCCGCGCGCGCAACCTCACCGAGCATCGCGCCTGCACCTGCCTTTACAGTGCATGCCACGGCATCGACCTCGACAAAGCTCATACCATCGCCTATGATTATAACAACTCCTCTGAAGCCGCTATCCTTCACAAGTACATTAGAACCGTTACCGAGCACTACATAAGGCGCGCCTTCAACACGGACGATATCCATAACGGCGCGCAGCTCTTCGACAGACCCCGGCTCAACAATTACATCAGCCGGCCCGCCCACCTTAAAGGTAGTATATCCGCTGAGCGCTTCATCCTTCTTCACGACAGCAGCCGCGCCGCTCAGCCTTTCATATATATCATCAATGTTCAAAACACCGACCTCCGTTCAAAATATTTTTACCTATCATATTATTATATTCGTTTTCACTCAATATGTAAATGAATAAAGAAAAACGCGGATACTGTACCCCTGTCCATACAATACCCGCGTTAGGCAATAATGATTGTTTATATTATTTTACCAAAAAGACGCCCAAAAAGCAGACAGGCATGCAGGCGAACCGAGCTGCACGCAGCATCCCATTCTGTGACCGCGGAGCGAACCGCTTGCCTGTCTGCCTATAAGGCGTCCTGTTTCTAAATTTCCGCAAGATAAGCCTTAGCGTCCCCAAGCATCTTTTCAACACTCTTAAATGAGGTAGACCCCTCAGACTTCTTAGCCTTTACGCAGGCTCTGAGGTCGATATTCTCATAGATATCAGGCCCGAACTCAGGAGAGAAATCCTGCAGCTGTTCAAGCGTAAGGTCTTCTATAGCCTTGCCATGCTCGATACAATAAAGCACGATCTCTCCTATTATCGCGTGGCACTCTCTGAAAGGCACGCCCTTTGAAACGAGATAATCAGCCGCGTCAGTAGCGTTCATATAACCGCTCTTTGCAGCCTCCTCCATCCTGTCAGTCTTTATCGTAACAGTGTCGAGCATGTCAGCAAAAATGTTTATGCACGCAGAAAGCGTCTCAGAAGCGTCAAATACAGGCGGCTTGTCCTCCTGCATGTCCTTATTATAAGCAAGCGGCAGACCCTTCATAATAGTAAACAGAGTGATCATGTCTCCGTAAACGCGGCCTGTCTTGCCCCTTATAAGCTCCGCCATATCAGGATTCTTCTTCTGCGGCATGATGCTCGAGCCCGTGCTGTAAGCATCGTCTATCTCGATAAATCCAAACTCAGTGCTGCTCCAAAGTATGAATTCCTCGCAGAAACGGCTAAGGTGCATCATGCATATAGAAGCGTCACTCAAGAACTCAAGCGCGAAATCCCTGTCGCTTACAGCGTCCATACCGTTCTCGCAGATACCGCCCTCAAAACCGAGCTTTTCAGCAAGGAATCTTCTGTCAGTATTGTAAGTAGTTCCCGCAAGAGCGCCCGCGCCGAGCGGCAGATAGTCCATACGCTCCAGGCAGTCCTCAAAACGACTGTAGTCGCGCTTGAACATCTGGAAATACGCCATAAAATGATAAGCCGGAGTAACAGGCTGCGCCCTCTGCAGATGCGTATAACCCGGCATTATATAATCCTTATGAGCCTCGGCAACATTGTATATAGACTCAAGCAGGCGCTTAAGGTCGCCCAGAAGCGATATAGCCGCCTCCTTAGTCCAGAGCCTGAAATCAACCGCCACCTGGTCGTTTCTGCTGCGCGCAGTGTGCAGGCGCTTGCCCGGCTCACCGATACGCTCAGTCAGTATGCTCTCGATATTCATATGAATATCTTCATTTTCTATTGTAAACTCGATCTTGCCGTTTTCGATGTCCTCAAGTATCTGCGCCAGCCCCGCATCTATCGCGTCACGGTCAGCCTCAGAGATTATACCCTGCTTAGCAAGCATAGCCGCATGCGCCCTGCTGCCCGCGATATCCTGCTTGTACATCTTCTGGTCGAACTGTATAGACGCATTGAATTCAGTAGCAGAAGCGCTCTCATTCTTCGTAAAGCGTCCGCCCCATAATTTCTTTGACATATCCAAAACTCCTTATTATTACAGAATTACAAAATTACAGAAAAAGCCGCCGCACTGCCCGGCAAAAAGCGCGCCATACGCAGACACGCCGCCATTAAAATGGGGGCGCGCCCGCGCGCCGCGCCGTCCGTCAGGTACGCACGACAGCTTTAATATTAAACAATATATTTAATTATCTTAAATCAGTTTTACCCGAATTAGTCTTCAGTATACTTAGAAGGGATTCCGTTCTCCTTGCAGTTTATAGCACGGATCTTCATAGGAAGTGAGAACAGGTTGATGAATCCCTCAGCGTCATGCTGGTTGTAAACTTCATCCTCACCGAATGTAGCGAAAGCTTCATTGAACAGAGAATACTTAGACTTAGAAGCTGCAGGAACAGCGCTGCCCTTGTAGAGCTTCATCTTTACAACGCCTGTAACGACATCCTGAGTAGAATCAACGAAAGCGTCGAGCGCATCCTTGAGCGGAGTGAACCACTGACCATCGTAAACGAGCTGAGCATACTTGAGCGCTACCTGATTCTTAAAGTTCATAGTGTCACGGTCAAGAACGAGCTTTTCGAGATCCTGGTGAGCCTTCATAAGGATAGTTCCTCCCGGAGTCTCGTAAACACCTCTTGACTTCATGCCAACGAGACGGTTCTCAACGATATCTATAGTACCAACACCGTTTTCGCCGCCGAGTCTGTTAAGTTCTCTGAGCAGCTCAACAGGACCCATTTCCTTGCCGTCGAGCGCTACAGGGCAGCCCTTATCAAAAGTAATATCGATATAAGTCGGCTTGTCAGGAGCAGCTTCAGGAGTCTTGCTCAGTACGTGGATATCATCCTCATGAACGTTCCATGGATCTTCCAGATTACCGCCCTCATGGCTGATGTGCCAGATGTTTTCATCACGGCTGTAGATCTTCTTAAGAGTCTGTGAGATAGGAATGTTATGAGCCTCAGCGTAAGCGATGCAGTCTTCTCTTGACTTCAGATCCCATTCTCTCCAAGGAGCGATGATCTTGATCTCAGGAGCCATAGCGTGGATGCTTGATTCGAAACGTACCTGGTCGTTGCCCTTGCCTGTGCATCCGTGAGCGATAGCAACAGCGCCTTCCTTCTTAGCGACCTTAACGAGCTCCTTAGCGATCAGCGGACGAGCAAATGAAGTACCGAGCAGGTAATCATTCTCATAAACAGCGCCAGCCTTCAGAGTCGGCCATATGTAATCAGTAACGAGCTTTTCAGTAACGTCTATGATGTAAGCCTTAACAGCGCCCGTAGCATAAGCCTTCTTTTCGATAGCGTCAAAATCTTCCTTCTGACCTACGTTTACGCAGCAAGCTACAACATCATAATTATGATGCTCCTTGAGCCAAGTAAGAATAACTGAAGTATCGAGACCGCCTGAATAAGCGAGTACTACCTTTTCCTTTGCCATAATGAATTCCTCCAAATTGTTAAATATAAATTATTTAAATTAATGTCATATATCCTGCATGCGTCACCGCATAAGCATTGCGCGGGTGCTCCGCGCCGGGCAGCTACGCTGCTCGTTCTGCGTCCGCTGCGCGGACTACGCTTGAATGAATAGAGTATACCACACCAAAATCAGGATTTCAACACACTAATTTATAATTATGCATATTTATTTATAATTATGCATATATCATATCTGCATATCAGCCAGCGCACGGGTCCTGCCGCTAAACATTCTGGCTTTAGCCCGTGTCGTGCTACATCCTGCACACAAAGAAGACCGGCGGCGCTTACGCGCCGCCGGTCCCCATTGTGTCTATATACTATAGTAATTCCGAATTTCAGAAACTATTGTATCATTCTGTTTTAATTAAAGAGCAGCAAGCTTCTCTACTGCAGCCATTAAAGCTTCGAGATCTTCAAGACCGATCTCGTTAGCGAGGTCATCATAAGCAGATATTTCCTGACCCTTTTCAAAAGTAGTCGGGAATACCTCAGCTGCAGGATCGATAGTCTCAACAGCATTGCCCACAGCAAATCCTGCGATAGCGCCTGCATTGCACAGAGTCTCTATTGCAGCGTGGCAACCATTGATACCTGCCTCAAGATTCTTCAGGACTATACCTGTAACCTCAGCGAGAAGTCCCTGAGTATAAGCATTTGCGCCCGGAGCCGCATATGCTCTTATAGCCTGAGATATAAGAGCGAGACCGTTCTTCTTGATAAGCTCAGCAGGAAGAGTCTCAACGAATAAAGAATCTGTTATCGACATTTCAGGTAACAGCTTATAGCTTGCTATAACACATTCCTTACCATCATCGTCAGCTAATACTGCGAATGGTGAATTCTGTGCGCCTGTACCGAAAGTAGTAGCCAGAGCAACAAGCTTTGCTTTAGTGTTTGTTGCAGGGAAACCAACGTCAGTTCCTGTGAGAGCACCGAAATTCTTTGCTGTTTCAGCAAGATCAAGATCGTCATTCTCATAAAGGAGCCACATTGCCTTCGCAGCGCTTATAACTGAACCGCCGCCTACAGCGAGTATAACATCAGGCTCGAACTCATGCATCTTAGGAAGACCGCTCTTTACATCAGCGAATGAAGGAACTTCACTCAGAGTAAAGAACTCAGCGCTCTTAACGCCTCTCTTTCTTAAGAAATCGATAACCGGAGCTACAACGCCGCTTCTGTACAGATTAGCATCAGAAACTATGAATGCTCTCTTTAAGCCGTATACTTCATCCAGCTCCTTCAGAGCAACGCCCATGCAGCCCTTTTTGAAATATACCTTCTTTGGAAGATTGAGCATGTTCATATCCGTTTCTCCTTGTCTATATAAGATGAAGCTGATACCGAACAGCCGACATCAGCTTCATCTGTTAAACGATAGTTTAAACTGCTATTTTAAACAACGAATCGTATCGATTAGTTGAATCCGCCAGTCTTGTCGAAGCCGAGGTCAGCAGCAAGACCTTCTGGATACTTAGCGTGAGTATCGAGTGGGAGATCGATTTCAACTTCAAGAACATCGCCATACTTTTCGATGAACTTTTCGTTACCATAGAATGCTCTGAGGTAAACCTGCTTGAGTTCGCCGAATGTAGGATATACAGGGTTAGCGCCTGTGCATGCATCGTGGAATGCCCATTCAGACATCTGGTCAACAGCGTCGAGGAACTTAGCTTCCCATTCTTCAGCAGAAGTTTCTGGGTGAGCTTCAACGAGCCAATCCTGGATAGTTGCAGGGATGTCGATTTCCTTCTTGAGGTCTTCGAGAGCCTGGATCCAGTTTTCGAATGTTTCAGCATCGTTCTTACCCTTAACTCCGATCAGTTCACCGAGTTCAACATATCTTTCGAATGCCTGTGGGTACTTGTACTGTGAGAATGTTCCCATGTGATATGGGTGCTTCTGAGCGTTGAATCTGCATACATATGGGCAGAGGAGCGCATTTGCAGTACCGTGTGGAATGTGGAACCAGCCGCCCAGCTTGTGTGAGAGTGAGTGGTTGATACCGAGGAATGCGTTAGCGAATGCGATACCTGCGATTGCAGAAGCATCTGCCATTTCCTTACGAGCATCTGGATCTGGCTTAGCATCCTTGAATGCTGACTTGTAAGCTCTTGGGAGGTAATCAAATACCATCTTAACAGCTGATCTAGCGAAGCCGTTAGTATATTCAGTAGCGAATGTAGAAACGTAAGCTTCAACAGCGTGAGTAAGTACGTCGTAACCAGAAGCCTGAGTTGCTCTTGGTGGGAGTGTCATCATGTTGTTAGCATCGATGATAGCCATTTCAGGCATCATTTCGTAACCGATGATAGGCCACTTCATGCCAGTGTTTGCATCTGAGATGATAGTGAATGGTGTGCATTCAGAACCAGTACCAGCAGTTGTTGGGATGCAGACGAGCTTAGCCTTCTTACCCATTTCAGGGAAGAATCTGATTCTCTTTCTGATATCGAGGAAGATAGTAGCCATGTCGAGGAAGCCTTCTTCTGGGTTCTCGTACATAATCCACATGATCTTTGCAGTATCGATAGCTGAACCACCACCTACAGCGATGATTACATCTGGTTCGAATTCGTGCATCTTAGGGAGACCCTTCATAGCATCCTGGATCTGTGGGTCAACTCTGATGTCGAAGAACTCTGCAGTTTCGATACCCATGTCTCTTAACTGATTTATGATAGCATCGCAAGCGCCGAGCTGATAGAGAACTGCGTCTGTGATGATGAATGCTCTCTTGAAGTCATAAACATCCTTCATTTCCTTCAGAGCTACAGGAGTGCAGCCTGTCTTGTGGTAAACCTTCTTAGGAAGCTGTAACCAGAGCATGTTTTCAGTTCTGATCTGAACTGTCTTTATGTCGAGTAACTGTTCAAAGTTTGTGTTACCCATGAATGAAGAACCACCAACTGAACCAGGTCCAAGAGTAAGTGATGGAGCTACATCGAAGTTGTAGAGGTCACCGATACCACCGAAAGCAGTTGGTTCGTTGATCATGATACGTCCAGCCTTCATCTTTTCGCCGAATCTTTCGATCTTTTCTTCATCAGAAGCATCGCAGTACATAGCTGCTGAGTGACCAGCACCGCCCTCGAATACGAGCTTTGCGCAGATGTCAAATGCTTCGTCAAGATCGTTAGCCTTGAACATACCGAGGAGAGTACAGAGCTTTTCGTTTGCCCATGGGTTGTCATGTGAAGTATCGTCTGTCTCATAAACGAGTACCTTAGTTTCAGGTGGAACTTCGATACCAGCCATTTCAGCAAGACGAACAGCTGTCTGACCTACTGCAGGAGCCTTAACGCCGTGAGTTGCAGAATTGAAGAATACGTCAGCAACCTTAGCAGCTTCGTCCTTGCTGAGGAAGTAGCATCTAGCTTCCTTCATGAGAGCCTTAACTTCTTTATATACGCTCTTCAGAACTGTGATGTGCTGTTCTGAAGCGCAGATCATACCATTATCAAATGTCTTAGAGTGGATGATAGATTCAACAGCCATTCTGAGGTCTGCTGTTTCATCGATTACTACGTTACAGTTACCAGGACCTACGCCGATAGCCGGAGTACCTGAAGAGTAAGCTGCGTGTACCATAGCTTCACCACCAGTAGCGAGGATGAGGTCGACCTTATCCATCATTACTGCTGAGATTTCAAGTGAAGGCTGGTCTACCCAAGTAATTACGTTTTCTGGTAAACCACATTCAAGAGCAGCATCTCTCATGATCTTAGCAGCTGCGATAGTGCAGTTCTTTGCATTTGGATGAGGAGAAACAACGATAGCGTTTCTTGTCTTTAATGCCATTAAAACTTTATAGATACATGTAGAAGTTGGGTTTGTTGTCGGGATGATAGCAGCGATAACACCCTTTGGAGAAGCGATTCTCTTAGTTCTGAATGCCTTGTCTTCTTCGATAACACCGCAAGACTTCTTGCCGCGCATGTAGTTCCAAGTGTATTCAGCAGCGTACTGGTTCTTAGTAACCTTATCAACTACGATACCGTAACCAGTTTCGTCATGAGCCATCTTAGCCAGTGGGATTCTCATCTTAGATACTGTCATAGCAACATGTTCGCAGATCTTATCAACCTGTTCCTGATTGAATGTTGCATATTCAGCCTGAGCCTCACGGATAACTGGTAAAGCTTCTTCAAAAGTTTCTACTGAATTGATAATAAGTTCTTTAGCCACTTTGTCCTCCTTAAAAATTAACGCTTAAGAAAAAATTAAAAAACTTAAATATACAAAGCTGCTTAACGGACAGCATTTGGATACTTTTTGTGTCGAACTGCTTATAATATGTAAGGTCATTTAACGCACATGACCTGCGCTTATATGCGCTCTTTGCAGCTCTGACATTAACGCTTTTGTGAAAAACAAACATTCTACCAAGGTGTAAACTTACTTTACCAATAAGTTTCCTACTTAATAACCTGTTCGCCTTTCGCACCATTAGAATACCACAATCAATAGCATCATGTCAATTAAATAAGATTTTAACAAATGCTCCGCAATGCCTTGATAATACTGATTTAGCTTGTATACAATCAGCATTTTGTATTATGTATGCACGTATTAGTCAAACAAACCAACAGCATGCTTATTATTTGTTAGTCAATATAAATTTTCCTCTAAGTGACGCTTTTTCAAGGTTTCGGGATATAATTGGCATGTATTTTTATTGTTGTAAACAACTATGTTTGTTATTTATTACAAACATACCGCTGTTTTCGGCAGTTAAAATTCCTTATTTTCACTTGTTTTGTTTTTTAACGACCCAGTTAAAAAAAATACAATCATGTTATTTTCGGCTCAAAAAACGCATCTTTCAGCTCAAAAACATTATTTTTACGAAAAAAATTTTAAAAAAATATTTTTGCTTATGTTATGTTACAATATTGAATAAACTTACGGTCCAAACAACGGACCCTAAAAACAGCTTTTGCAATTTTTAAGGAGGTGACAGGCTATGAGCACAAAAAAGCTTCCCTGATATAAGCTATCTGAAATCAAGGCTGGCAGTTGCTGCTGCCGAGCTCGAACAGATCTCAGAGGAAAAGGCAGAAGCGATAAAGCGCGCCAATACAGAGCGCTGGGTATGCTCCATGCTTTCTGTATCAGGCTCGACACTGCAGCAGAGCTCTGTTCACAATATGCTTGATGGTGAATGCGCGCTTGAAGCGACAATAGAAGAATCGCGTTTCACCGATGCCTGCCTCACTCTGCGCACTGAGTTCGACATGCTGTGCGGCATGCGGACTGAGCCTGACGAAAAAACGATACGGCTCTTTCATTCGATCATAGCGGGCGGCTGCGATGACGACGACTACAGAAAAGGCACGCCGCAGATAAAGGAAATGGCGCTTACGCCGCCTCACAGCTCCGAGCTGCCTGAGCGCATGCGTCGCATAGAGACGGATATGGCGGCCGCAGTCTGGCTTGACGCTATAGACCCTGCTGTCGCTCTGCATGATAAGATCATGTCGGTATGGCCGTTCAACGACTACAATGACGCAACAGCTTACGCTGCAATGAGCTACAGTCTGCTGCTCGCGGGATACCCTCTGCCAACGATGCAGCTCACACAGTACGAGCACCGCAGGCTCGCCGCGGAATACGTCCACGCAGGTACGTCGGACGGTCTGACAGCGATGCTGCTTATAAACCTGATCAACGAATACAGGATCTGAACATTTACGCGGCTGCGGCCGCGAGTGCTGCGCCGGTGACGGCGGGAGGGCTGTACGGCATTAATTGCATATTAATACTATTTTTATGGAGGACATATATAATGAAGATACTTATCGCATCTGACATACACGGTTCTGCTCAGTACGCTGAACAGTTCCTTGATGCTGTGAACAATGAGGAGCCGGACAAGATACTGCTGCTCGGCGACCTGCTCTATCATGGGCCGCGCAACGCGCTTCCTGAGGATTATGACACTAAGCGCACTATGGAAATATTAAATGGTCTGAAAGACAGGATAATAGCCGTTCGCGGCAACTGCGACGCTGAGGTCGATCAGATGGTCCTGAACTTTCCACTCATGAACACTTACGAGATGCTTGAGGTGGACGGGCTTAAGCTCTTCGCTACTCACGGTCACGTGTACAGTCCCGGCAATCCGCCGCCGTTCGTTGAATACGATGTGCTTCTGAACGGCCACACACATATTTCGGCGCTCGATAATATGGGAGACTATTACTATATCAATCCGGGCTCAGTTTCCATTCCTAAAGGCGGAACTGTAAATTCGTATATAATATATGAAGAAAGAGAATTTTCGCTCAGAGATCTCGAGACGGGCGACGAGATCGACAATATCGTTCTTTAAACTAATATCTTTAAGCGAATAACGGCAATAAAAAACTGCTTTCCGACGAATATATTTCATCTGAAAGCAGTTTTATTTTTCATATTTTTAAGTAATAAGGGCATCTATCCTGCCGCCTGCTCGCGCAGGCCCACGCGCAGCGCCTTTACTGTTTTAAATGTTTACGCTTATGGCGCTACGATATTCATGTTTTTAAGACCCGCTGTTTCCTCAAGTCCGAACGCTACATTCATGTTCTGTACTGCCTGACCCGCTGCGCCTTTTACCATGTTGTCTATGCATGATGTTACGATGGCGCGGTGCGTCCTCTGGTCTACGCGCACGCTGATGTCGCAGAAGTTAGTTCCGACTACGAAGCGCGTCTCGCACATACCGCGGCGTATTCTTATGAAGTTCTCTTTTCCGTAATACTTTTCGTAAACTGCGTACAGGTCGTCCTCCGTTACGTCCTTTTTGAGGTCAACGTATATAGTCGCGAGTATACCGCGCTTCATCGGCATAAGATGCGGAGTGAACTGGACCTGTATCTGCTTGCCTACTACCTTTGAAAGCTCCTGCTCTATCTCAGGCGTATGTCTGTGGTGAGCTATGCCGTAAGCCTTTACTGACTCGCCTGCTTCTGTGTACAGAAGCGAGATGTCCTTCTTGCGGCCTGAGCCTGTGATGCCTGACTTTGCATCGATTATGATGTGGTCTGTATCAACGAGTCCTTCTTCTCTCAGGAGCGCTGATATCGCGAGTATGCTTGCTGTAGTGTAGCAGCCAGGGTTCGCTATAAGGTCCGCGCCCTTTATCTTGTCGCGCCACAGCTCTGCGAGGCCGTATACCTGCTTAGATATGAGGTCCTTTGCCGTGTGCTCCGTCTTATACCATTCTTCATAAACGTCAGGATCGTCAAGTCTGAAGTCTGCGCTGAAGTCTATTATCTTTACGCCCTTTTCAAGCGCGAGCTCTGCGAGCTCAAAAACGAGTCCGTTAGGCAGAGCCGTGAAAACTACATCTACGTCGCCCATTGCTGCTTTTGCTTCTTCTGTGCTGAGCAGCGGCATGTCGAGTATTTTGTAGAACTGCGGATAGATGTCTGAGAACAGCTGTCCTGCGTATGAATTTGAAGATACGAATTTTATCTCAGCCTCGGGGTGATTTACGAGAAGGCTGACGAGCTGCTGGCCGGCGTAGCCGGTAGCGCCTATGATTCCTGCTTTTATCATTTTATAGCCTCTTTATTTTTATCTGTTGTATATTACGGAATGATGCCGTAATCATACATAATATTTTAATTAATTAATGATTTACTGTCATGGGTCCGCCCGGCGGACGAGCACCGCTTAGCGTATTCATTTATTATGAACGGTAGCTGCCGTTTATTTCCACGTATTCCTTTGAAAGGTCGCAGCCCCATGCTTTTACTGCGTGGTCGCCGCTGTTCATGTTTATCTTTATCCGAACTACGTCGTTCTGAAGTATTTCGAGCGCTCTGTCCTCGTCAAAGTTCTGCGGTACACCCTTTACGAATACATCGATGCTGCCCTTTTCGCTGGCGAACGCTACGTCAACCTTCATCTGATCGAACTGTGCGCCTGAGTAGCCCATTGCGCAGAGCACTCTGCCCCAGTTTGCATCGGCGCCGTGGATGGCTGCCTTTACGAGGCTTGATGACGCCACTGAGCGAGCGCATGTGCGTGCCTGTTCTTCTGTTTCAGCTCCGATGAGGTCTACCTCCATGAGTCTTGTAGCGCCTTCGCCGTCTGCTGCGATAGATTTTGCGAGGAATTCAGTTACATAATATACTGCGTCATAGAGAGTTTTGTAATCTTCGCCCTCGGCTTTGTCTATGACAGGGTTTCCTGCGCAGCCGTTTGCGATTATCGTTGCTGTGTCGTTCGTGCTCGTGTCCCCGTCAACAGTTACCATGTTAAATGTCGTATGAGTTATTTCCTTCTGCATGGCTGTCAGGACTTCCTTTGATACTGCCGCGTCTGTTACGACGTATGAAAGCATCGTCGCCATATTCGGGTGTATCATGCCTGAGCCCTTTGCTATGCCGCAGATGCTTGCTGTCTTGCCTGAAAGCTCTATCTCAGCGAATATGCACTTTTCCTTTGTGTCTGTAGTCATGATGGCTCTGTGGACCTCGTCGCCGTCTGACGCGAGCGCTCCGGCGCACTGCTCTATGCCCTTCAGGATAGTGTCCATAGGCATCGGCTGGCCGATAACACCTGTTGAATATACGAGTACTTCCTGCGGGTCCACGTTAAGGAGCTCCGCTGTCTTTTTTGCCATTGATATGGCATCCTGTATGCCCTGCTCGCCTGTGCATGCGTTTGCGTTGCCGCTGTTTATTATCATGGCGCGCGTCGTCGGGTTCTGAACGTGCTTCATATCTGTAAGTACGGGCGCTGCTTTTACTACGTTTGTAGTGAATACTGCCGCGCTTACTGCAGGGACTTCACTGTAGATGAGTCCCATGTCTTTTTTTCCGCTTTTTTTAAGTCCTACTGCGCAGCCTGCTGCTTTGTAGCCTTTTACGCAGGATACGCTCTTTCCTTCGATGATCTTCATATTTTACCTCTTGATCTTTTTTCTTTTTCAGATCTTTTTCTGATATTCTCTCCGTTAAGGCGCTCCGCGTCTTGCTACGGGTGTTTTGTGGGGCGGCCGGGCCGCCGTCTGTGCGTCTTATTTTAACACATTATTACTTATTTGTTTACGGTTATTTAGTTACCATCGTACCGCTTCCTGCGTGAGTGAATATTTCTATCAGGAGACTGTGGGCTACGCGGCCGTCGATTATTGCGACTTCCTTTGCGCCCTTTTCTATGGCGTCCATGCAGCACTGCATCTTTGGTATCATGCCGCCTGCGATCGTTCCGTCGGCTATGTATTCTTTGATAGTGTCAGTGTTTATCTCTGAAATGAATGAATTTTCATCGTTTATATCTTTATATAATCCCTTGATATCGGAAAGAAGAATGAGCTTTTCAGCCTCGAGAGCTCCGCTCACCGCGCCCGCTACGTAGTCGGCATTTACATTAAAAGTCTCGCCGTTGTAGCCGCTCGCTACAGGAGATATGATAGGAACGTACTCCGCGTTTATCAGGTCGTGCAGGAGATTCTTGTTTACTTCCTTTATCTGACCGACGTAACCGAGATCGAGCTTGTTTCCGTCCTTGCCAGTAACGTATTTTTTCTCAGCCTTGAGGAGGTTGCTGTCCTTGCCTGAGAGACCTACAGCGTGTATGCCGTGCGCGCTGAGACAGGCTGAGAGGTCCTTGTTTACTGAGCCTGAAAGAACCATCTCTACTATATTCATTACATTTTCATCAGTAACGCGCTGACCCTGTATGAACTCTACATCGAGATTCACCTTGTCGAGCATAGCGTTTATGCGCTTGCCGCCGCCATGGACGATAACGATATTTATGCCGACCAGCTTCAGCAGCGCTACGTCCTCGATAAATTTCTTCTTAAGCTCATCGTTTTCCATAACACTTCCGCCGTACTTTATAACGAACGTCTTTCCCGCGAAACGTTTTATATAAGGTAACGCTTCTATTAATATCTCTGCTTTATTCATGATAACTGCCTTCTTTCATTTATATTCCGTTAAAATTTTCCGCTAAGATTGTATAATTATACATCGTCAGTTATATTTATGCAACACCATAAATAAAAAAGTAGACATTAAATCGTTTGTAGTGGATAATATATGAGTATACTTTTATTATAATTTTTATTAATACAAAAAGACGCCCAAAAAGCGGGCGGGCATGCAGACGAGCGGAGCGTCGGAGCGACCTGCATGCCCGCCCGCCTGCAACGGCGTCCCGTATTTACAGATAAGTATACTTTGTTTAAATATTTGTGAAAAAAGAAAGAAAGAGGTACAAAAAATGGAAAAGTACATCAAAAACTTCCCTGCCGAAGAAGCAGTATCCCTCGCAGGCCAGATCGAAATACTCGAAGGCCAGGTAGTCAGCAAAACACTCGCGCAGAACAAATACGTAAGCGTAACATTATTCGGCTTCGCCGCAGGCGAAGAGATCAGCACGCACGACTCTATCGGTGATGCATTCGTCACGGTCATCGAAGGCACAGGCCGCTACGTAGTAGACGGCAAGGAACACATGGTAAGCGCAGGCGAATCCCTCCTCATGCCTGCAAAAAAGCCGCACTCAGTCCACGCGCTCGCAGACAGCGGCTTCAAAATGCTCCTCGTAGTAGTATTCCCGCTCGAGCAGTAATACAATAACGTAATAATACGCTAATGCAGCCTGTCCTGCGCGTCACCGCGCAGGCATAATGCCATAAAAACAAAAAGACCGACCGCACACAGCCGCATAATATGCGCTTGTGCAGGTCGGTCTTTATCTTTCATTTTATTCGATCACTTTACAGGAATGATCACTTATTCGCCAAATATCGCCGTAAGCTGTGAAGCTGAAAGCGTACATCCGAAGAATTTCTGGTAGAAGCTGCTCGTCTGCTGCTTAACATCATTTATAGAATAAGTCCCGGCAAACTTTGAAGCTACCCAGTAAGCTTCAAGCGGCGATTCCACGCTGCCGTCAGCCCAGCTGACCATGCCCTGTGGGTTCACGTAGATATTATATGGAGCAATTATACCTATGCTTGCTATTCTTTTATTCCCCGATACAGTAACATTCTCTTTCATCGAACCATCAGGATTAAGTTCATGATACTGCCAGAACCAGTTGCTTTCAAGCTTTGACTTAACTTCACTGTCAGCTGCTATCACAGCCGGATATGCTGAAGAGCCCAGCATAGTGTATACACTGTCAGAGCCTGCTGCCTTGCTCGATACAAAAAGATCGTGCGCTCCGTCATACTCCATCTGTCCACTGTAATATGTAGCCTTATTACCGCTGACTGTAGCATTAAATGTCTTAAACCTTGGAGTTACATATACAAGTTCCGTGTCCTTATGCTTTGTTGCCTCACGCGTAGATTCATTTACAACGCCTGCTGCATTCATAAATGTACTTACGAGTTGACTCGCTTTTGGAGAATATGCAATAGCCAGTCCAGTGCCGTTTTTCCCGCCTCCGAGTATCGTAAGAGCTGTATCTAAAGTATATTGAGCTGCATCGTCCCAATCCTTCAAGTAAAGACTTATCATATTACTTGCGGCCTTGCCATTTACATTTTTTACAGTACTTTCCACCCAGGAATTATATTCCTTTGCTTTAGATACACCTGCATCACCAAACATCTGGCCAACAAGCGTCACCGCATTTTCAAGTTCTTTCTGCGATGAAAGTGCCGGAAGCACCACATATGATATCCCTGCCTGTGATAGCTGCGCTGCCTGTTCTGCGCTGAAAGCATTCGATCCGCTTATTTCCAGACATACGTCAGGCTTCGCTGAAAGTAAACTGCTGAAATTTGCAGCTGATATTCCTTCATTTCCATTTCCGCTCCACCACGATTTTATGTCTGTAATATCAGAAAATGCTGTTTTAGCAAGTGATGATGACAATAATGCGTTATCAGCAGCCATAAGCTTTCCTGCACCTCCGATCATCTCGACCATCTGTGCCGCAGCGCCTGTAGCTGCTACCGATCCAACATTTTCAGGAACAGTTACAGTTCTTCCCGATGCGTCAACGATCTGCTTTCCTGAATTTAGATCACCCGGAACATATTCAGGAGCCATGCCGTCACCCGACGTATTGCCTGAATCATTCATGTTACCTGATCCATTTGTGCTCATCTGAGGATCATCCTCACTTTTAAGATCATTCGGCTGATCAGATCTGTATTCCACATCGGCACTTTTATCCTTATTGTCTGATTCACTGTTCTCAATGCCACGATCCTGTTCTTCATCACGATCAGTTTTTGATTCGTCATTCTGCTCATTCTGCAGCTGCTCTTCAAGCTGTCCCCAGTCCTCCGGATCGAGCTGACTTACATCAGTATCGACCTGCGAAGCATCATCTGTATAACGCACCTCCTGCAGAGTCGGACTCTGCTTACAGCCTGTCATTAAAACACTTACGAAAAGCATCGCTGTCAAGAATATGCATAATTTTCCTGTTACTTTATTGAACATCCCATTTCTTCAGAAACTATGCTGCAAGAGTTACAGTTACAGTCTTTGTTGCCTGATCCCATGCAACACTGCCGCCGAGAGCTTCAGTGATGAATCTTGCAGGTACATAGATCCTGCCGTTGTTATTTACAGCAACAGTATCCATAGTAGTAGTGCCCTTAGATGTAGTTATAGTCTTCGAGCCTGTAGTTATCTTAGCATCGCCGATAGTAGCTGTTTTTGTAGCATTGTCGTAAGAGATAGCGTTGTCAGAGATACCGAGAGCATTGCCTATGTAACGTACAGGGACCATAGTTCTCTTGTTTGTGTCGATATATGGAGCAGCATCCATTGCAACAGATGAACCGTCCTTTGTATAAGACTTAGTGCCGATAACGAACTTTGCCGTAGCGCCTGACTGGCCTGAAACGTATGTACCCCACTTGTCAAGACCGATCTTTGTGCATTCAGCATCTGTAAATTCTGACTTGTGAGCATTGTAATATGCCTTACCCTTTGCAAGCTGAGCTGCTATTGCTGAAGAACTGTATGTATCAGCAAGCTTAGCACTGAGACCCTTTGGCATTATAGTAGATGCAAAATTAGTCTGGATAACTGCTGCAAGTCCATCTCTGTCTGTTACATGGCAAAGCTTTTCATAGAAATATGCACTGAGTTCTACAGGATCGATATCGATAACATCGCTGTAAAGAGCACCGAGAACGTATGCATAACCCATGGCATTCTCAACCGAGTTCATAGTTACACCGTACATTGCTGATGGTGTATTTGAAAGTATGATACCGTTATACTCTGAACCGCCGAATGACTTTTCAAGTGCATCAAGTGTGATGTTCTCATTGTTAAATGTCAGTATAGCGTCAGCCTTAAGGAGCTGATCCTTAGTTACAGTCGTGCCGTAATCATCACAGAGGTTAGTTGTAACTGTCATAGCATATTCATAAGCTCTTACGAGTGATGTAGCAGCCTGTGAATAGTTGTCAGCGATAGTGTATGTACCGTCATCATTTATTGCTGTGATAACAGCGATCTTCTTCTGGCTGAGGCCCTTTGATGCGAGCTCTTCACGAACGTATGAGATCATGCCGTAAACGTAATCCTCATAGTTGTTAGCTATAGTCTGAACATCCTCATAACGAGTAGTCTTGCCTGTTGCCTTTTCCACTGCCGTGATAGCGTCAGCAAGCTTGTGAACTGAGTTTATCATTTCCTTTATAGTCGTAGTCTGATAGCTTACGAGCTGCGGAGAGTAATTCTCATCACCTTCCTGATAATACTGGCTGTCCTTTGCAAAGCCGTTGATAGTAGCGAGCTGAGCATCATAGCCGTTAGTATCAGTTCCGCCGTTTGAGCTTGCGCATCCTACTACTACATCAGGACGCTTTGAAAGTGAAACGGAAACGTTGCCGTATTCTGCCTTAAGAGTAGAGTCAGCAGCTACAGGACTTGCAGCTACGTTGTCATTCACAAGTGCATCATCAGAGAGCTTAAGACCGTTAGCCTGAGCATAGAAATTATAGAAATAGTTCCAGTAATAAGGATCCGGTTTTGAGTTTATGCTGCTTCCCCATACACCAAGAGCTACGCGCGTCTGAGCGTCAGCAAGATCCTTAGGTGCTCCGCCGTTTATCATACCAAATCCTGACACTGCGTTTACACCCATCATTCCAAGTATAGGAGCTGCTGCACGATGAGCCGTCGCAGTTACTATATTCTTGTCTACAGTCATAGTTGATGTCGGAGCAGTATAAGTATAGCCACCCTGTGTCACTTCCTGCGACGCATTTATATCATCAGCGAACGCAGGTACTGCTGACATAACGACCATAGCAGCCGCTACCGCGACAGCAGTAGTTTTCTTTAAGATCTTTTTGGAAATCATTGATCTTTCTCCTTTCATAAATCCAAACTTTTAATTAATAAGATAATATATATTATATCGGCACCGACCACACGATAACACGCGCGCAGTTAAAACCGTATATAATTCAGGAAATATTTAAGCGCACCCATGCGCTTTTTGAGCCCGACGGCCAGGCCGTCATAAAAGCGTTCAAACATTCCGCGTTCCTCGTCAGAGACATTCATGCCTCCGTAAAGCACACGCTCGTATATGTCAGAGAGCTGCCCGAAAGTAACAGCCCCTGCGCCCGAATGTACCTCCGCGCCTGCCGCGGCGTCACCGCCGCCTACGCTTCCGCTCTCAAACACCTCAAGCTCGTGAGACGTGCTTTCAGCAAACTCCCTCAGAGTCTGCTGACCAGGCTTCTTAAGGCCTGCTATAGCCATACAACGCAGGAAGTACGCATAGTAATTAAGTACAAGCTCTTCGTTGCTAAGCTCCTGCACCGCCTTTCTCCAGCGTTTGCGCCGCGACATGACAGCGGCCACAGCGACCGCCAGTATCAGTATGATGACTATCGATATTATCCAACCGAGATGATACTCTTTGAATGCATATTTTATCGCATCTGCTTTTATTTGTAACGATGGATCCGTTATTGAGTCATCATTTTCTTCCTGTTCATTATCTTCGTTCCGACCATCCATCGAGTCTTCTTCTTCATCGCCCTTTTGATTGCTGAATTCAGACTGGTCAGGCGCTTTCGACGAATCTCTGAACGGGTTCAGAACAGTTTTTACATTATATATGCCCAGCACCTCAAGCATGTCCATCTGCTTAAGTATGCGTATGAGCTTCAGGTCATGCGTTGGCGGGTCGAGCGGCCTTACTATGCCTGCAAATATCCCCGACGCAAGCAGCGCCGCAGCCAGGCAAACAGCCACAGTCTGCGTCATGTATTTTCCCGTCCTGACACGCCCCATATCGGCGTTCATGAGGGAAATTATGTAAACTCTGTAAAAGAACATTATCAGAACTGCCGCCGTAAACAGCAGGAAGCTCCACAGCGGGTTTTCAAACTGCAGGAAGTGCGCGCCTGCGCCGATAAGATTTCCGACAAGGAACAGTACGATTATACCGAAACGCGACCTGCTCAGCAGGAACACGAGTATACCGGCAATAATGCACACCAGCGCAAATATGAATCCCGCATGCGCCGCTTCATCCGCCAGCGGATGCACAGTTTTCAGGTAGGCTACCGAAGCAACAGCTATTACTGCACCTGCAGCTATGCCTATGCCGGTAAGCACGCGCCTGTAGGCGAGCACCGTCATAACGAGCGACACGACAACCGCAGCTGCCAGAAGCGCCGCTATGCTGTCCTTGCCCGGCGAGCTCATTTCAAAGCCGGAGCATACAGCAGACGAAAGCGCCGCAGACATCAGCGTACACAGAAGCCAGTCAGGCAGTCTTGACTTTAAATACTGCATCATGACATGCCACCGTCCTTTCCTTCTGACGCCTCCTGCTGCGCGCCCGCCGAATTACCGATCGAAGTACCGGTCGCAGCGCCAGCATCAGCCTTCACCGACTTAGCCTTTATATTTTCATCAGTAGTTATCAGATGATAAGGTATCTCCATGCTGTCGAGCCTGCGGAGCGGCGCCGAAGCGTCCTTCACCTCGCGTTTGCTCCACGCTGCCGGTACTATGAAATACAGCTCCGGCATACGCTTCTGACGGCGGACCTTAAGGGTTTCCTGTATCAGGTCGTCAGTCAGTCTCGACGTAACTATTACGACATTCGTGCTCCTGTTTCTGACGCTGCTTTCCTGCTGGAGTATCTGAGCGCCGTCAGGATACAGCGGCCCCGGTGACGGCGTTATAACAGAGAACGAGCGTATCAGCTCCATGTCTGTATCACGGCCGACAGGCGTAGTCCTGACTACATTGCGGGAACGGTCGCAGAAAAGCAGCGTGTATCCCGCGTCGTGACGCGATATATCGTCTATTATCGATAAAGCCGTCTCTATCAGACAGTCGTTTATATCCATCATAGTTTCGCGGTCGTTGCCGCTCTCAGCAGCGAAATCAAGAATTACAGAAAATTCCTGCTGCCTGCTGCTCTCCTGCAGCTTAGTGACATACTCGCGCGAATGCGCCGACAGCTTCCAGTGTATCTGCTTCATCGGGTCTCCGAGCGCGTACTCACGTACGCCCGTGTAATCAGTACCGCCCGCAACAGTTATCCTCGTATCGGTCGAAGCCTCGGAAAGGACTTCATCAACTACGTGGAATTCATCAAGCGGACGTATGCGCGGCGTCACCGCCGCCGTAAAGCTGCACGATACAGGCACACGCAGTCTCATCACGCCGAAAAAGCCGTAAATATCAACATGGTCGAGCCCTACAGAGTACAGCCCGATATGCGGCATATCCATGCCGAAACCGAAATCTACTTCCTCATGCCCCGATATCGTAAAGTTTATACGTCTGACAGAATCATTCTCTCCGAAAAGATCCGATATGTACAGGTCTGCAGATGCCTTCGGACAGAAGAGAGCCGACTTGTTTACGAGTCTCAGCGCTATATCTACGCTGCTGCCCCTCTCGCAGCTTACATCGTCCGCCGCAGCCACAGTTTCCATTTTTTTCCTCATGTAAAATGTTCCGCCCGCAGATATCGCCATAGCCGAAAGCAGGAACAATACAGGAATGTAGCCGTACAATGAATTCATAAACACTGCCGGCAGCCCGGCTGCCCCTATGACGAGCATCCACAGCAGCGCTGCGCCGCATCTGCGAAGCACTGTTCCGGCTGCGCTGCTGCGCCCGCCGTTATCAGCTCTGCGCCCTCTGCCGCCGCGCAGCTTACCGCGCGCCGTGCGCGACATTCCCGTTTTCTCTTTTTTATTTTGTAGCACCATGATATGACGCTCCTTTATCTGACGTTAAGCTTACTGAGCCTTGCTCACAGGAACTACTACCTGGTTTACAAGAGTGTTTATTATGTCCTTAGGATCCTTCTTCTCAGTCTTTGCCTCATGAGTAAGTATGAGACGGTGCGCCAGCACGTAAGGCGCGAGATACTTTACATCGTCAGGCGTTACGTAAGTCCTGCCCTCTGAGAGCGCGTAGGCGCGCGCAAGAGCGTAAAGAGCTATACTTCCTCGAGGCGATGAACCGAGCTTTACGTCTGCATTCGTTCTTGTCGCTTCTACTATATGTACTATGTACGAGCCGACAGTCTTATCTACAGTTACGCGCTCAGCGTCAGCTATGAGACTGTTTATCGCATCGCCGTCAGTCATGCTCGTTATATCCTTCTTTGCTTTCTTTCCGTGCATCACTACCTCGAGCTCGTCCTCAAACTCAGGATACCCGAGCGAGAGCTTTATCATGAAACGGTCTATCTGAGCCTCAGGCAGCTGGTACGTACCGAGAGAGTCGATAGGGTTCTGAGTAGCGAGTACCATAAACGGCTTCTGCATCTTGTATGTGCTTCCGTCTACAGTTACCTGGCGCTCTTCCATTATTTCGAGCATCGCTGACTGAGTCTTTGCAGACGCTCTGTTTATTTCGTCCGCGAGTATGATGTTGCTCATGGCAGCGCCCGGTCTGAACTCGAATTCGCCGCTCTTCTGGTTATAAATGGAAAATCCGCTTATATCGGACGGCATAACGTCAGGCGTGAACTGTATACGCTTGAAGCCGCATCCTATAGACTTTGCGAGCGCTGAAACGAGGCTCGTCTTTCCTGTTCCCGGTATATCTTCTATGAGCACGTGTCCTTCAGCTATCATGCAGAGAGTTACGAGCTTTACCTGCTCGTGCTTGCCCTTTATTACCTGCTCGACATTGCTTATGATGCCGTCGATGGCAGCCTTTGCAGCCGCTGCTTCCTGCTCTGAAAGCGGTCTCTGGTCTGTGTCTCGTTCTTCCATTCTTATTATCCCTTTCATTATATTTACCTGCCTTGTTTTTACATTATATTTTCCAATGCTATCTGAAGCGCGGTGTTGCCACTCTTACAGGCTTGCCGTTCGCGCCTATTATCTCAAGCACCTGTATGTCTGTATCATATGCTGCGTTCAGATTCTTTTCTGTTATTATCTTTTCGGCCGGACCGAACGCCATCGGCTCATTTCTGAAGAGGAGCGCCGTCTTTGCCTGACACATGAACGCCTGGTCGGGCATGTGGCTCGTAAATATGACGCACAGTCCGAGCTCCGCAAGCGTCCTTATAGTTTCCATGACCTTTACCATATTTCCGTAGTCGAGGTTGGCTGTCGGCTCGTCCATTATCAGTATCTTTGGCTGCTGCGCCAGCGCTCTGGCTATCATGAGCAGCTGTCTTTCGCCGCCCGATATGTCAGTATAGACCTTGTCACGCAGATGGCGTATACCTACGTCCTCAAGCGCCTGCTCGACTATGTCGTAATCAGCCTGTGAAGGCTGCGACGCTATACCCATTCGTCCCATGCGCCCCATCATCGCTATCTCGCGGACTCTGTACGGAAACGCAGGAATATGCGCCTGCGCCACATAGGCTATGTAGCGCGACAGCTTTTTAGGCTGCCACTTGCTTATATCCTCGCCGTCTATGCAGACCTGGCCGGATATCGGCTTTATGAGATTGAGTATAGTCTTGAAAAGCGTAGACTTTCCGACGCCGTTCGGGCCGAGTATGCAGCACGTGTCACCGTCGTTCAGCGTCATGTTTATGTTTTTTATAACAGGCTTGTCGGGCGAATACCCGCAGGTCACATCGCACAGCTCAAGTCTCATATGTCATCTCTCCTTTGTCTTGCAAGCACGACCATAAATATCGGCATAAGTATAATATTCACAACAAAAGTAACCGGCAGCGGTTCATCAGCGACAAGCACGAATGAAGTCAGCATCCTGCATACGAGGAGCACTGCTCCTCCGAAAAGCCCGCTGTAAACGCATACGTGTCTAAAGTCAGAGCCTATGAATTTTCTGACTATGTACGGGATGAGCATGGATATCATGCCTACCTGACCGCAGTGTATCATCGCAGACGTTACCATAAGTACTCCGCATACCTGCGCTGCTGTGCGCAGCGGCTTAGGGTCTAGCCCTATGGATGTCGTCTCCGATACGTCAAGGCCGATTATATTCATCCTGTAGCGCATTATGAGCACAGGCAGCACAGAAACTGCCATCACGATCATAAGGACTGCTACATTGAGGTTATCTGTTTCTAGATAAGTTCCCAGGCTGAGCTGCTGGAATATCAGCATGTCCTCGTCCTCCATGTTGTACATGATATACATGGAAACGACGCCGAGCGCCTGCGAAACTATCGAACCCATCATTACCATTTCCATGACAGAATAATTGTCTCGCTTGTCGCCCGCCAGGCGGCCCATTATGAGGACTGCTATGACGCATACAGCCGTAAGACCGTAGCAGTATTTGTACCTCAGCACTATCTGGCTGGCTGCAGCCGCTGAGTAGAGCATTACTACTATTACATTTCCGAGCTGGACTCCTGCTGTCGCGCCTATGATATTAGGCGACGCCATAGGGTTTCTATACGCAGTCTGGAATATCGCGCCGGCTATCGAAACACCTGCTCCGGCAACGAACGACATCAGACCTATCTTTAAGCGCGCGAACGCTCCGGCGTATACGACAGTGCCGCCTACGCTTTCTATGAGCGCTTCCGCCGCGCTGTCGCTGTACGTACCGGTCAGCTTTGCTATAAGCAGCCTGACGCCGAGCGTCCAGCTTTTTACATATTTTACAGGTACGAATTTATCATCGTAGTAATACGCATCGTAACGGACCATTGAGCAGAGTAGGAACAGTACGTCTACGATGACGCATACAGTTATAAGGCGTTTTCTTTCTTTTGCCTTATCCTGCTGCCATATCTCCTGTATATCATATGTAGATAAACGCCTGCGGTATATGCCTTTTCTGCTGATGGATGCAGGCGTCTGCTGATTACGGCCCGATATGCCGTCATAGCCTCCTCCTGCTACGGCGCCGGGCGCCGACCCTGTGTATTCGTTATTCGTTCTTTTTGATCTTTTATCGAACATTTGAAAGCTTACCCCCTTTTTTCTTCATCCTTATAAGGGTGTAGACCATGTAGAGCGAGCCGATCGAGCTCGTAAAGACATTCAGGTAATCCGTCATGCCGACGACGTACGCGACGTCGAACACTGCCGTCAGTATGATGCCGCCCATAAGTATCGACACCGGAAGCAGCGTTTTCATGTCAGGCCCGCTGAGCTTGCGCGATACGAGCGGGACCATGAATCCAAGAAAGCCTACGTGTCCGCAGAATGCAACTACCATAGCGGTCAGCACCGTGCCGACGCCTATCATTATCCTTCTGTAAAGCTGGACGTTCATGCCCATAGTCATCGCTTCCTCTTCTCCGAAGGAAAGCAGATTTAGCTTGCCGCGTATGAGCAGCAGGACTACCAGACATGCGATTATCGGTGTTGCGAGCAGCACGAAATCGAGCCAGTTTGTTATTTTGTTAAAGTTTCCCATGTTCATGTCTTTTATAGCCTCTATGCGGCTGTCTGACGGGTCGTTCGCTATCATGTCATACTGCACGAACATATTGATATTTGAAACGAACGCCGAGAACACGGTTCCCGACAGTATCATAGCAGACGGTGAGAGCCTGCCGCGACCCGCTATCGTCGCTACCGTCACTACGAGCAGCACCGCTCCGAGACAGCCAAGCAGTATGCATATCTGCTGACCGTATATCTCCGTAAAACTCCTGTCGCTGTACGCCGCGAGGTCTGCCGTCGTGTGAACAGCCTCTGTAGTCGATGTCGTAAAGAGCAGCAGGTATATGATGAATCCAAGGCTGCCGCCCGACATGACGCCCATAGTTGAAGGACCTGCCAGTACATTTCTGAAGCTGCCCTGAAAAACTGCGCCTGTAGCGGCGAGAGCCGCGCCTACAACTATAACGGCGAGCTGCTGCCAGAACGACGGTCCGAACGCCGAGTTTTTACCGTACAAAAACAGATACAGCTGTGAAAATCTCTGCTGTACCGTCTGGAATACCCACGCCGGGGAAAAATTCCATTCTGTATAAGGCACGAGGAAGAGCAGCGACGCCCAGAACAAGAAAAAAAGCGCGACGCAAAGCATCGCGACAGCGCTCATCTTATTACCTCTCCTGCGCTCGCGCGCCCGGAACTGAGCCGTTTCCTGAGCCTCCGTGTCTATATTTAAATGTATCCTTACATTTTCTTTATCTTTCATAACGATCTTTCCCTATGATCTTTCATTATACGGCAGCCGTGCGCCGCGAAATGTAAATTTACGAACTAAAACGAATTATTTGATAAATTTTATTAAAAAAACACTATTTGTGATAACACAACAGCAATAAGCGATAGAATTATACCATTTATGAATTAAAAAAAGCTTTATATTGAAAAACATGCATCAATAAAAGTTATTGTTTACATTTTTGCAACATATAAATAAAGACTGTAAGATATTTATTTATATCAGCCAGTCTTTATGTTGTACATCGCATGTTATCTATTTTACTTCTCATTTATCTATTATCTAAAAAATATGTCACGCGCCATTATCCACTCTCTCAGGATCATTGTCGGCATTTCCTCTTACATCTACAGGCGCATAAAGCTGTATGCACTTCTCGCTTATACTGAACCAGTCACGTTCACACTCTATGAGGCCTTCGGCGCGCATTTTTGAAAGCTCGTGCGACAGTGCGCTCCTCGTTACGTCAAGATACTGTGCCAGATGCTCTCTGTCCATGTCAACTCTGAACGCTGTATTCTGGCGCTTTTTCATAAGTACGAAAAGATAGGCAAGCACACGCTCACGGATAGTTTTCTTTGACACTATATCTATTTTGTATATATTCTTTACGGAATCTTCTGCGATGGCGCGCATCAAATTTGTGTGAAGAGCGAACTGAAGTCTTTTGTCCGGATATGTCGGCGAAAGGACTGATTTCAGATCTATAAATATCAGGCGGTTTTCAGCTGCTGTCGCCTGAACGATCGTAGGGCTCTTTTTTGTTTTTGAAAATACGATGTTGAGTCCTATTATATCGCCTCTGCTGAATTCTTTTATCATCGTCGACCTTCCGCCGTAATCGCTCCTTACTGAAACGAATTTACCGCTATCGACTATGGCAAGCTTTGTAAACTCTTCGTTTTCACGCACCAGTATTTCGTTTCGGCGCATATCCTTATAGTACGGCTCTGTTACATTCATTGCGCTCTGAAAGCTGCTTTCTGTAATATCTCTGAAAAGCTCACATTCTCGAACAAATGACATCATACTCTCATCACAGATGTTTTCTCTAAATACCTTCTTCTTCCTCATCGTTTTCCGTCACCCTCTTTCCTTCAATGCCTGTATCTATGATATCGAACAATATATCGCTGCAGCGGCTTTTGTTGTATGTCTTGCGTACCAGTACTCTGTCAAAATCGTCATTGCCAAGGTCTACCGGAACCGTGACAAGCTCAGGCATTGAATAATTTACATTTGGATCGTAAAACGGCATCAGACCTACACCCTCTCCGATAGACGCTCTCAGCTTTATTTCACGGAAATCACATATTTTGAATTCCGGGAGTATATGGTTATCGCTGCAAAGCTTTACTACATATTTAAAAAATTCAGGATTCTGCTCCCGTCTGCACAGCATCAGTGCACTGCCGTCAAGCTCACTGAACTTTATACTCTTTCTTTTTGCCAATGGTGAACTGCTGTTTACAAATATGCTAATCGAATCAGTATATGCTGTCTTTATTTTTACATCTGTCATATGTCTGGCAATGATACGTCCTGTTATGATTACATCAAGCAGTCCTGAATCAAGCATCTGTATGAGCTCTTCAGTAGTGTAATTAGAAGACATGAGCTCTATCTCAGGATAATCTCGTGACATTATGCTGAAGAGCATCCTGAGGTAGAGAAGATTTGTCGATATATTGTCATTCAGACCAAATCTGATAATACCTGCCGGATTATCGCGATACCCTGATATATAGTTCATCATGCTTTCGCATTCATTTACTATGTTTTTTGCAAATATCAGAAGGTTACTGCCCTCCTGCGTAAGTGTAGCTCCCCTTGTTCCCCTGTTAAAAAGCGTACATCCCAGCTCATCCTCAAGCGCGAGTATGCCTCTGCTCAGTGCTGATTTAGATACATAAAGCCGCTCTGCAGACGCAGCGAAGCTTTTTGTTTCAGCGACTGAAACAAAATACTCCAGATTTCTGATACTGATGTTCATATCTGTAACCTCAACCTCTCCTTATACTCAGACAGGCGCCCTGCAATGGGCGCCGCTATGCAATATGTCTATTGATTAAATTCATATCTAAGTTCAACATCTATGAGCGAGCCTGCAGGATAGAAACCGCGTCCGATCTCCGTGACGAACAGTGCATTTGCGCTCATCGCCTCTGCAAGGCTTCCGTCATCGTGCACAGGATATGCCGCATATCCAAAGTGCAGTCTGTAAACATTCATTTTCACACAAGTTTCCATCAGCGGAGAAACATGCACGTCCTCTTTCAGTATTGCAGTTATCTTCGTCTTTACCGGGTATGGCAGACCCAGCATTGAATACACAAGTGACTGTATGCACCAGTCCATTCCATAAAGCGCAGCAAGCGGTCTTCTTGAAAGTCCTATGACAGGCTTTCCATTTATAACTGCTATATCGATCTGACTTCCCGGTGACGCCGCCACCTCTCTGCATATCATTTTTCCGGTCAGGTCAGCAGCAGCCGGATCATCAAGACATTCCGACAAAGGACCGTTGTAAACTATTATATCATCAGTATCCATAGCCTCTCTGAGAAT
>CAVGTL010000013.1:24641-28265 GCA_963632005.1 Succinivibrio sp. | reverse complement strand
TCATTCGGCGCTAACTGGGGTGGATTTCTGCAGGCTGAGAGGGATTCGTGCGATGTTATGTTTTTCGGGAGCTCTATCGTTTACTGCGATGTTTATCCTGAGTTTTTTTCGCAGGAATGCGGGCGGTCGGCTTATGTGCTGGCGGGGCCGGAGCAGAATATGGCGATGACTTATTATTACATAAACGAAGCGCTGCGAACTCAGTCTCCGTCTGTTGTGTTTGTGGAAATGACTGAGATGTATTTTCCGCGGGAGAATGATTTTCAGAAGGCGAACATCGGGTATATGCCATGGGGTGAGAACAGGCTGCGCGCGACATTTGATACGGCTGATAAGGGCGAGTGGTTTGGACTGCTTTTTCCGATATATGATTATCACGATAGATGGAAGGAAATAACATTTGATGAGCTGCGGCAGAATCTTGGGGGTTATGAGGCTGAAAAGCTTCGAGGCTATACTTATCTGACGGCTGCTGCGCCGCAGGACGGGGTCCATGTAAAAGAGGTGAACGAGGCTGATTATTATTTCAATCTTGAATGGTTTAAGAAAATTGCGCGCCTGGCGCGCGACAATGATGTGACACTCGTTCCGTATATCGCGCCTTATTACAACAGGCTGGAGGACAGGCTTGTCGATCGTATACGTCGGAGCGTTGCAGCGGAAGGACTTGAGCTGCTTGACTGTAACGATCGTTTTGAGGAATTTGGCTTTGACCCGCAGAAAGATTTTTATGACGGGCTGCATACTAATTGTTATGGGGCTGAGAAATTTTCCTGCTGGTTGGGGCGGTATGTTAAAGATAATGTAATTTAGTTTTTTGGGTGCGCCGGGCGCACGGGTTGGAAGTAAATTTATTTAAAAATGAATTAACAGGAGGAATTTATTATGGTCAGGAATAAGAAGAGAAGAAGATTATTCGTATCTGCGTTATCTGCGTTTATTGCGTTTACTATGCTTTCTACGACAGTTTTTGCGGGCAGCGTGGCATCGCCTTCAAAATATATGATGCGCAGCGCGCAGCTTTGGCAGATCATTTATAATGCTTACAGTAAAAACAGCAGCTCCGGCGATGTTTCGACAACTTCCAAATATGGCAGCGATACGCCTGAGTATATGATCGAGCAGTTTTTCAGGAATACTGAGATCGGGAACACTGAGCGGGCAAGGCTTTATTGTAAATATCTGGATATGTGGGATGACAAAGTATTTCTTCAGCCTCAGAAGGTCGTAAGCGATATAAAGGTCGATAATACTAAGGACGCTTTAGGGCAGATGACTGCCGAAGTCTACGTGAAGACCGACAGTGGTGAGTTTATTCATTGGCTGCTGTTTCTGACACAGGAACGCAGCGGAAAGTATTTGATAAGCGGGTATGCGAGTATTACTGATCTGCGTTTTGATGGGAATGGGAATTTGATCATGCAGTTTGGGAATGCTAAGAAGTTTGTGTATTTTTAATTAGAATTTTTAAGGGCTGCCGCGCTGAGACAGGTGCGGCAGCCTTGTTGTTTAAGTTATATCATCCATACAGGTACGATATAATTTTCTCTGTCGATCACGCCAAGTGCAGGTTTCATACAGATAACTGCGCCTTTTGATCGTGGAACTGATGATTTATCCAATAGATGGAATACTTTCGTCAATTCTGTTCCCGGATTTGATGTTTTTTTAATTTCAATAGGGTTCAAAACGCCGTCATGCTCAAGGACAATATCTATCTCTTTTGCATCTTTGTCTCGGTAATAGTATAAATAAGGCTCCTTGCCGCAATTCATATACGTTTTCATTATTTCCGAAACCACATAATTTTCAAGAATAGCGCCGTTCATTGCGCCGCTTTCCAATGTTTCCGCACTGCTCCATTTCGTCAGATAGCACACAAGGCCTGTATCATAAAAATACAGCTTCGGAGTTTTCACAAGACGTTTCAGCAAGTTGTTAGAGTAAGGATGTAAATAGAAAATTATGCCTAATGTTTCCAATATTCCCAACCATCTCTTTGCATCAGGCTGATTTATATCTGCATCTCTCGCAATTTCTGCTATATTCAGCATTTGACCGCATCTTGCCGCTACAGCCGTAATAAACCTCATAAACTTCAGTGAATCTATACTGTATGATAATTCTCTTACGTCACGTTCTATATAAGTAGCCAGATAACTGCTGTAGAAAATCTGACTGTTGCTGTTTGCCCCGCTTACGATTGCAGGCATAGAGCCCTTGTATATTCTTTCGAAGATCTCTTTTACGTCAGCTTCTTTTCTTTCTTTCGTCCTTGCAGACAGCGCTTCCATATCGATCATAAAAGGCTTCATTTCTCCGCCTGATATCTCCGCCTGAGATAATGACGCAAGTGAAAGCACAGCTACTCTTCCTGCCAGAGATTCACCGACTCCTTGCATCAGTTTAAATACCTGAGAACCTGTCAGCCAAAACGCTCCCGGTTCGTGATTTTTATCTGCATACATTTTAATATAACCAAAAAGCTCCGGAGCATACTGAACTTCATCGATCAGTACAGGAGGCTTATGAAGCTGCAGGAATAATTCAGGGTCAGTTTTTGCAATGTTTCTCTCGTTCAGGTCATCAAGGGTCACATATCCTCTGTTCGTTCCTTCCATTAATTTCTGCAGCATCGTAGTCTTGCCTACCTGTCTTGGTCCGGTGACAAGAACTACGGGATATTCATTTGTAACCTGACTTACCACTTTTTCAAGATTTCTTGTTATATAATCCATCAGCGCGGCCTCCTTTTTCGGCTAATTCTCATATTTGCTTCATATTAGCCGAAATTTATAAAAAAATCAAGTATATTTCGGCTAATATATATTGTTTATGCATTTTAGCCGAAAATATACTGATTTTTCTGTCGCGCGCCCGGCGCGCAATATATCAATTTTTTATTCATTGTTCCGTGGCTTAATTTAGTATATAATTTAGATATATAAAGGAGGACGTTATTATGCAGATAATACCTATGCGTGACTTAAAAAATACGGTTGAAATTGAGCGCCGATGTGCTGAAGAAAATGGTCCGGTGTATATTACAAAAAATGGATACGGTCGTCTGGTCGTTATGGAGATAGAATATTACGAGCGTATAATGAGAAAGCTGTATGAAGCTAAAATTGTTTCTGAGGGACTTAATGATATCGAATCAGGACGTACTGTAGATGGCGATATTGCTATTGATGAAATAAGAGGCAAGTATGGAATATAAATTCACATACAGACTGACGGAAAAGGCGCAGAATGACCTCGATGAAATCATCAGATATATAGCGATCGAATTGTGTAACCCGTCTGCTGCATCAGACTTTATGAATCAACTCAGCAAGTGCATAGAAGAAACTCGTTTGTTTCCTGAAAGCGGAACTCTCGTAGACAATGAATTCATATCATTCACCCATATTCGAAAGAAATTTATCGGTAATTATATTATATATTACAAGGCTGATATGGACGAACATATTATTTACATTGTCAGAATTGTATATAGTAAACGAAGTATGAATGAAATATTAGTCGAGTTAAATATTTGATTTATTTCCGCGCGCCCGGCGCGTACATGGAACTCCGTACGGCTATCAGGATCGCGCAGGTTATCCAGAAATATGGTGCTGT
>CAVGTL010000013.1:21876-24412 GCA_963632005.1 Succinivibrio sp. | reverse complement strand
ACGCCCAAGGCAAACGCCAGATAAGCGCCCAGCGCCAAAATGCCCTGACAAGCCAGAACATTAAGAAATTCATTATGCGCCGTATCTATGCGCGCCGTCACCATAACGCCGCGCTCCGCGTCATAACGCTGAAACGGCTCTATATCCATATGTCCTATAGTATCGGGCCCCGTGCCGATGATCAGGTGAGACGGCACGCGCTCCATTATATTTCTGTAAATATAAACGCGGCCTGTTCCGAAGCTGTCGTCTATATTTCCGTGCATGATCTCATGCAGCTCGCCCGCCGTTCCCGGCAGGCTCGTTTCGACATATATGAAAGCGCCTGCGGCGCATCCCGCCAGTACGAGCGCCGCAAGATATGCTGCAATTATTTTCCTTTTTTTGGCATCTGAAAATATGTACGCCGCGATCGGCGCGGCTACCAGGCATATAAACGCCATAGCGAGCAGACCCGCCGTTACTTTTATGACTGCGAGCAGGACGAGCGAAAGTACCGCCGCTGTAAGACAGAGGATACCGGTCAATGTAATTACTTTCTTATTTATTTTCTTTTTAATTTCACCGTACTCTTCAACGATACTGACCGGCAGCGTTCCGCTGCCCTCGACCGAACTTCCGAAATCATCACGCTCATCTCCTGCATCATCACCGTTTTGTTTTCCATTATTTTCCTTAACGTATATATCTGCTTTTCCGGCTCTCAAAATTAGATGACCCCCAACTACCGCCGTCAACGGTATCGCCACGCACAAAAATGCCGAAACAAGATCGGCGTTCCCGATAGTCCCTATAAACTCCCCGCTGTACTTTACGTTCCTGTCAGCCCACGAAAGCCCATCTGGATAAAGCCCGAACGGGTTCAGCCCCGCGGCCTGCAGCATGCTGATAACGTCAAATACTATAACTGACACGCCGAATACAGCCGCGTGGAGCAGGTGAGGGCGGTAATGCCTGCTCACAAATATGAATGTAAGGCCGTAGATCGCGATCGTAAGCGCTCCTTCGTGCCTTCCTGAACCAAGTATCGTTTCAGGGAAATAATCGGAGCAGAGCGCCGATATGAACGTCAGAATGATATATATGACTACGGCGGCGCGCGTCAGTGTGCCTATACGATCGTATCTGCAAGTCACATGGCCGCCGACCGGTGATATGCCAACGTCCACGCCCGTCGCCGAAACCGCGCCGTCTTTCAGCAACTCCTCACGGCGCACCCCATACAGTGCCGCGCCTCCCGGCCCAAGCGCAAACCGCTGAAAAGCCACAAAAAGCATGACGGCGCAGTACCCTCCACATACTATGATAAACATATGATATTTACCGTCAGATATAGTCCTGTATCCCTGCGCGCATAAAAGAAAAACGGAGCCCATAAGCATTATGAACAGTCCTGTTATTATATTTTCCAATGATAATTTTCCTGTTCTCATGGCTTTTAAGCTCCGTTTTTTATTCTTTATTTTTTATGTTTGTTGTTGAAGGCCGCGGGCGTCAGCCGGCGGCCCGCCGCAACTGCGGTATCCCGGCGGCGCATTACGCCCTCAAGCCGCGCGCGGCGCATCTGCATCTCTGCGCCGCCTTACACTCGCACAGGCGCGGCCCGACCGGGCGGCGCCGATCCTACTTCCTACTGCCTGCCATTCGTCTGCAGATTATCAGGCGAAGCGCTTCCTCCGCTGCTTCCGTCAGAACTGCTCTCTCCTCTCATAGCTTCAAGCTCTGCTTTCGTATATCCGTATCCTGCAGAAATATACTCAACCTCACCCTCATCATTAGTAGTATAGCCTGCAGCTCCTACCATATTTCCCGATGATGCAACGTAACCGCTGCTTGTCGACGGAGTCGTCTGAGAAGGAGCGGCAGCGGCGGTACCGCGGCTGGCGGTCCCTGCGCCCTTCTTAGATGTGGAGGCGCTTGCTTTTTTAACGCGCGCGGTTTGAGTCGCGGACTGCGCGCCTGTGGCAGCCGCAGGGTCGACAGACTCTGCGGCTGTATCTGCTACAGTTTCTGCATCATTTACCGCTGCTATCTCAGGTCCTGCGACCGGCGCCGCTGCATTATTATTTCCGGCAACCGTATCACTCATATACGAAGAAACAGCCACCGCGCCCATAACGAGCAGGCACATCGCAAACCCGCTCATAAAGCTCAAAATACCCGTCTTTTTCTTAGTCATGACCTCATTAACACGCTGTGTCAGCACGCTCTTTCCGAAGCTGTTAAAGGCAAAAAGCGACATTTCCTTCAGCTCCGCAAATCTGACGAGCGTCATCGCATAAGCAGGACGTGAAGCGTTCCCGAGCCTGCGAATTACAGCCTCATCGCATGAAAGCTCTATATCCCTGTTCACGAGCGCATACATTATCCACGCAAACGGATTGAACCAGTTCACGCACACAGCCGCCGTCACAAAAATTTTAGACAACGAGTCAAAACGCTTTATATGCACAAGCTCATGTGCAAAAATATACCCGAGCTGCTCTTCCTCTATCATGTCAACAGCCCCCGCAGGCATCAGTATCACCGGCCTGAA
>CAVGTL010000013.1:0-21257 GCA_963632005.1 Succinivibrio sp. | reverse complement strand
CCGAACATTTTCTTTGAAAGCTCGTCCACGCTCGCCTTCTGTACTTCCTCGCGCGTTATCAGCGCGTGGCACACGAACTTCGGTTCAAGACGCTCGACAGCTCCCTTTGCTATACACTTTTTTATGACCGTATAGGTCGTGTTTATGTTCCACCCGATAGACTCCTTGAGTATATCGGATATCTCCTTTGCGGTTATGTCACCGTGTTCCCATATCACGTTCATGACCGCCAGCTCAGAATCAAATAATTTAATATCCATCTTTATCCCCCTTTTTAATTTATCTTATACTCCGTATACTATCATAGTAGTATAAGCTTGTCAACAAATGCAATAAATACAACAAATAAAAATACCGCCCGAGCGCCCGGCGCTCCCACGATACGCACGAAAGCCGGAACCCACAACAGGCTCCGGCTTTCCATTCCATGAATATATTCGATATTCATTCTATTATTTTTTATTACGCAATTACTGCTCTTTCTTGCTCAGCGCAGCCTTTATAAGCTCTCTGAAGAGAGGGTGAGCGTGGTTAGGTCTGCTCTTGAACTCAGGATGATACTGAACACCTACAAAGAATGTCTTTTCAGGTAATTCAACAGCCTCAACGAGTCTTTCGTCAGGTGAAAGACCTGAGAATACCATTCCTGCTTCCTTGAACTTGTCACGATACAGGTTGTTGAACTCGTATCTGTGTCTGTGACGCTCTGCGATCTCGCTCTTTCCGTAAGCTCTTTCAAGCTCAGTGCCAGGCTTTATAGAGCAAGGGTAAGCGCCGAGACGCATAGTTCCGCCCATCTGGATATCGCCGCGCTGATCCGGCATCCAGTGGATAACAGAGCAGTCGCCCTCAGGAACGAACTCGCTTGAGTTTGCGTTCTTAAGTCCGATAACGTTTCTTGCAAATTCAACTACTGCCATCTGCATGCCGAGGCATATTCCGAGGAACGGGATATCATTCTCTCTTGCAAACTTGATCGCAGTGATCTTTCCTTCGATACCTCTGTTGCCGAAACCGCCCGGTACGAGCACGCCGTCGCACTTTCCGAGTATATCTCCGACTGTTTCAGGAGTGAGAGTTTCTGAATCCACCCACTCGATATTTACGTTTGCGCCGTTTTCCCAGCCGCCGTGCTTAAGCGCTTCCGCAACTGAAAGGTAAGCATCGTGTAACTGAACATACTTGCCGACAAGAGCAATAGTTACTTCCTTGTCGCTGTTCTTTATACGCTGAGTCATTTCTTCCCATTCCTTCATGTCTCCCGGCTTGTCCTCAAGACCGAGCTCTCTGCACACGATAGAAGAGAAGTTGCTTTCCTCGAGCATCTGAGGTGCTTCGTAAAGGATAGGCATAGTGATGTTGTTTATAACGCAATCAGGCTTTACGTTGCAGAATAACGAGATCTTTTCTCTGATGCTGTCAGGTACAGGCATGTCGCATCTCGCAACGATCAGGTCAGGAGCGATACCCATTGAACGCAGCTCCTTTACAGAGTGCTGAGTAGGCTTTGACTTGTATTCGCCTGAACCTACGAGGTAAGGGATGAATGTTACGTGTATGAACAGCGCGTTTTCTCTGCCTACCTCGAGTGAAAGCTGTCTGATGGCTTCGAGGAACGGCTGGCTCTCGATGCTTCGAGGAACGGCTGGCTCTCGATATCGCCTGTCGTTCCGCCGATCTCTGTTATTACTATATCAGCTTCAGCCTTTTTACCTACAGAGTAGATAAAGTTCTTTATTTCATTTGTGATATGAGGTATTACCTGGATAGTCTCGCCGAGATAATCGCCGTGGCGCTCCTTGTTGAGAACGCTCCAGTAAACCTTTCCGGTCGTAAGATTTGAAAATTTATTCAGATTTTCATCAATAAATCTTTCGTAATGACCGAGATCCAGATCTGTTTCTGCGCCATCCTCTGTTACGAATACCTCACCGTGCTGATAAGGGCTCATCGTACCCGGGTCAACGTTGATATACGGATCCAGCTTCTGCGATATTACCTTATATCCCTTTGACTTAAGAAGACGACCCAGTGATGCGGCAGTGATGCCTTTTCCCAGACCGGATACAACGCCTCCTGTTACGAAAATATATTTGACGTTTTTCATAAAAATCCTCCTGAAGATTTTCAAATTACTATACTTCGATCGTTCCCTCAAAAATCGTACTGGCGTCACCGGTCATTGTAACTGTATTTCCGGCGTATCTTATCTTAAGCTCGCCGCCTATAAGTTTTACAGTTATTTCCTCGTCCTTTGAGCAATATCCGTTTTCAACGGCTGCGACTACCGCAGCGCACGCGCCTGTGCCGCATGCCCATGTCTCGCCGTTTCCTCTTTCCCAGACACGCATCTTCAGCTTCTGCGGGCTGATGACCTTAACGAATTCTGTATTCGTTCTTTCAGGGAATATCCTGTTATGCTCAAACTTCGGACCGATATCTTCCAGATCTATTCTGTCCACATTATCTGTAAATACAACGCAGTGCGGATTTCCGACGTTTACACAAGTTATATTATATTCGTTTTCACCGATTTTGACAGGCTGATTTATAATTTTTTCGCCCGGCAGGTTGACCGGTATAGCAGCAGGGTCGAGCTTTACTTCGCCCATTTCAACTGTGGCAGCCGTAACTTCGCCGTACTGCTTTATGAGCTTTACAGCTCTTACAAGGCCTTCAGCCTCTACTGTAACTATATCGCGCGGCGCGATACCTGAGTCGTGCAGGTATTTTGCGATGCATCTGAGCGCGTTGCCTGAAATTCCTCCGTTCGTGCCGTCCTGGTTTATGAGTACCATTGACGCATCGGCTATCTTTGAAGGATAGATAAGGCATATTCCGTCGCCGCCGATTCCAAGGTGTCTGTCTGAAAGCATTACAGCCAGTCCCTCAGGATTATCGATCTGCTGATCGAAGCAGTTGAAGTAGATGTAATCGTTCTTTGTTCCGCTCATCTTGAGAAATCTGAGCTTCTGACGATTTTCCCTCATCTCATTTATGTCTACGAGCTCTGTGCATTCCTTAGTGAACTTTGAACGCAGGCTGTTGAGCAGAGCGTTCGCAGTATCCATAGAAGTCAGGCACGGTATAGCTCTTTCTACTGCCTTTCTTCTCAGCTTTACAGAATCCTTTGTAGGGATCCTTCCGCGTGAAGATGTTGAGATTATATAATCTACCTTTCCGCTTTCAAGCAGAGTGAGGCAGTTGTTTTCTGCTTCGCTTATCTTTGAAACGCGTTCTACAGGAAGGCCCTCAGCCTTTATTATATCAGCTGTACCGTAAGTTGCGTATAGCTTGAAGCCCATATCTGCAAATCCTCTTGCTATATCAGGTATCTCAGCCTTATCTCTGTCTCTTACGGTTATGAGTACGCCGCCTTCCTTCTTCATTTCGTAGCCTGCAGCAACGAGGCCCTTGTAGAGAGCTTCTTCAAGCGTACCTGCGATACCGAGTACTTCGCCTGTTGACTTCATTTCAGGTCCGAGATGAGTATCAACGTTTATCAGCTTTTCGAATGAGAATACAGGGACCTTTACAGCATAGTAAGCTGACTTTCTGTAAAGACCTGTGCCGTAGCCCATGTCAGCGAGCTTTTCGCCGAGCATCGCGCGTGTAGCGAGATCTACCATAGGAACGCCTGTAACCTTTGAGATATACGGGATAGTTCTTGATGATCTCGGGTTTACTTCTATTACATAAAGGTCGTTGTCGTAAATAAGGTACTGGATATTTACAAGACCTAATGTATTCATTGAAACTGCCAGTCTCTTAGACTGATCGATTATCTTTTCAATTATTTCATCAGTAATATTCCATGCAGGATATACTGCGATAGAGTCTCCTGAATGGATACCTGTTCTTTCGATATGCTCCATGATACCCGGAATGAGTATTTCTTCGCCGTCACATATAGCGTCGATCTCAAGCTCGATACCCATGAGGTACTTATCAATAAGGATAGGATTTTCTATTTCCTGACGAAGTATGATCTCCATGTACTCGTTGATATCGTCGTCATCCCATGCGATTATCATGTTCTGACCGCCGAGTACGTATGAAGGACGCATGAGTACAGGGTATCCTATAGTCTTTGCAGCGTTGAGCGCTTCTTCTGTAGTCATTACAGTAAGGCCCGCAGCGCGCTTTATGTGTTCCTTCTCCAGAAGCTCGTCGAATCTTTCTCTGTCTTCTGCCATATCGATGCTGTCAGCAGGTGTTCCGAGGATCCTTACGCCGTGTTCATCGAGGTGCTTTGTGAGCTTTATCGCAGTCTGACCGCCGAACGCAACTACTACAGCGTCAGGCTTTTCAGTAGCGATGATATTCATTACGTCTTCATCTGTAAGCGGCTCGAAGTAAAGTCTGTCTGCTGTATCGAAGTCTGTCGATACAGTTTCAGGGTTGTTGTTTACGATAACAACTTCATATCCTGCTTTCTTCAGCGACCACACGCACTGTACAGAAGCGTAGTCGAACTCGATACCCTGACCTATTCTTATAGGGCCTGAACCGAATACGATAACAGTTCCCTTGCAGTGGTCAGCCTTCTTCTGCTTTTCAAGGAAAGCAGCCGCCTCGTTCTCGTCATCGTAAGTAGAGTAGAAGTAAGGCGTTTCAGCGTCGAACTCAGCCGCGCATGTATCTACCATCTTGAATACAGCGTGACGCTTGTTCTGTATCTTCTGACCTGACATTTCCTCGATGACTGAATCAAGATAAGCGTGCTTCTTAGCTTCAAGATACAACTCGTCTGTGAGCGTTTCGCTCTTGAGTCTGTTTTCTATATTTATTAATTTAATTATCTTTTCAAGGAACCATTCATCTATCTTTGTGATAGCATGGATCTCGTCAACCGTTGCTATGCCGCGCTTGAGTGCCTGATAAAGTACGAAAAGTCTCTGGTCGTCGCAGTTATGTATACGAGCCTTTATCTCTTCATCGCTCAACTCTCTGAGCTCTTCATCATCAAGAGTGTTGTGCTTTATCTCAGCACCGCGGACAGCCTTCATCAGAGCTTCTTCAAATGTCTGACCGATAGCCATTACTTCGCCTGTAGCCTTCATCTGAGTTCCGAGATCGCGCTTTGCGTAAACGAACTTGTCGAACGGCCACTTAGGGAACTTAACTACTACGTAGTCGAGCGTCGGCTCGAAGCATGCGTATGTATTGCCTGTTACTGCGTTCTTTATCTCGTCGAGAGTAAAGCCGATAGCTATCTTTGCCGCAACCTTTGCGATAGGATAACCTGTAGCCTTTGATGCGAGTGCTGAAGAACGTGAAACTCTTGGATTTACTTCGATAACTGCATACTCGAAGCTTTCAGGGTGCAATGCGAACTGGCAGTTGCAGCCGCCCTCTACCTTGAGCTCTGATATTATGTCGAGTGCTGCCTTACGGAGCATCTGGTATTCCTTATCTGCAAGTGTTACTGCAGGAGCGATTACGATACTGTCGCCTGTATGTACGCCTACAGGGTCGAAGTTTTCCATAGAGCAGACTGTGATAACATTACCCTTGCTGTCGCGCATTACTTCGAATTCTATTTCCTTCCATCCCGAGATACACTTTTCTACAAGTACCTGAGTGATAGGAGAGAGGCGCAGACCGTGCTCAGTTATCTCTCTGAGCTCTGCTTCGTCATTAACGATACCGCCGCCTGAGCCTCCGAGCGTGAACGCCGGTCTGATAATTACCGGGTAACCGATCTCGTCAGCAAAAGCAACTGCTGATTCTATATCATTTACGACCTTTGAAGGAATTACAGGCTGTCCGATAGACTCCATAGTGTCCTTGAACATCTGACGGTCCTCTGCCTTGTCGATAGTTTCAGGATTAGCGCCGAGCAGTATTACTCCGTTTTCTTCAAGGAAGCCTTCCTTTGCGAGCTGCATCGACAGAGTAAGACCTGTCTGACCACCGAGCGTTGAAAGGAGTCCATCCGGCTTTTCCTTGAGTATTATTCTTTTAACAACTTCAAGCGAAAGCGGCTCTATGTAAATGCTGTCAGCCATCTGGTTGTCAGTCATGATAGTAGCAGGGTTTGAATTTACAAGAACTACTTCAAGACCTTCTTCCTTCAGGGCGCGGCACGCCTGTGTGCCTGCATAGTCAAATTCTGCAGCCTGGCCTATAACGATTGGACCTGAGCCGATTACCATGACCTTTTTTAATTTCTTATTTAACGGCATTTACTCCAACCTCCTTCATAAGCTTCACAAAATCATCGAATAAGAAACCTGAGTCGAGCGGTCCGCCGCACGCTTCAGGATGGAACTGTACTGAGAATACAGGCTTGTCCGTATATCTTACGCCCTCGCATGTATCGTCGTTTGCGTTTACGAAGCTTACTTCCGCAAATTCAGGAAGACTGTCGCCTACAACGCAGTATCCGTGATTCTGGCTCGTTATGAAAACTCTTCCGTCAGCCAGACGCTTTGCAGGCTGGTTCGCGCCTCTGTGTCCGTACTTCATCTTGTCCGTGCGTCCGCCTGAAGCGAGCGCGAGGAGCTGATGACCGAGGCATATGCCGAATACAGGAATGCCGCTTTCGCGCAGTATCCTTATCTCTTTTATAACTTCCGTGTTCTCGGCCGGGTCTCCGGGACCGTTTGAAAGCATGATTCCGTCCGGCTTCATAGCTATTATGTCAGCTGCCTTTGTTGATGAAGGAACGACAGTTACATCGCAGCCGCGCTTCTGCAGCTCTCTGCATATGTTGCGCTTAGCGCCGAGGTCCATAAGTACGACCTTGAGCGGAGCGCTCCCGTCAGCAGGCTCTTCTGTGTGTGGATGATCTTCTGCTTCCGCGCATGTAGTGTTTGCAACGGCTTCTGTTATTATGTACTGCTTGAGTTCCCATATATCAGAAGATGTTTCCTGAGGAAGTTCGGAAAGGATCATTCCGTTCATTACACCGTTCTCACGAACGATCTTAGTAAGGGCTCTAGTATCGATTCCGTAAAGACCCGGAACGTTCTGTTCCCGTAAAAAAGTGTCAAGGTCTCCCTGATTTCTGAAATTGGAAGGCTCCTGACACCAGTCTCTAACTATATACCCTTTAACAAATGACTTTCTGCTTTCGAAATCTTCCGGAATTATTCCATAATTTCCTATAAGCGGAAATGTCTGAACGACGATCTGACCATAATAGCTCGGGTCAGTAAGTGTTTCAATATAGCCGGTCATAGCTGTAGTGAATACAACTTCACCGGTAACATCACCTTCTGCGCCGAAAGCCTTACCCTTGAATACTGTTCCGTTTTCAAGGAGAAGATACCGTGTCTTTTCCATTTTTTCCTCCATTCTCCATCTATGTAAAATCTGTTTTCAATATGAATATCATACTACTTGTTGTAGTAAGTTTTAAGTATATTCTGCGCAATGACCTTTCTGCTCTGCCGCAGGTCCATCGCCTGCTTTTCAATGTAACGGTGAGCCTGCGCCTCCGTCATATTGAGATTGCTTATGAGCATTGCCTTTGCCCTGTTTACGAGACGTATTTCATCCAGACTCTCGCGAAGCTCGCGTGACTCCTGACGTAATCTGGCCATGACTATACCTGCTGTCAGCATTGCCTCAACAGCAGTACAAAATGTCTTTTTATCGACCGGCCGGCATATTACTTCCACTCCGCGCCCCTTTATAAGAGCGCCTGAACGGTCATACGTTTCCTTACCTGTTACCAGTACAGCAGGTACAGAATTATTTTCGCTCATCTGCACCGTCATTTCAACACCCTGCTCGTCACTGAGCGGAGTATTAACGATAACAAGGTCTGTTTCAGGAAACGCTGCGATCTGCCTGCGGGCCTCAGCCGCGCTCGTGACAGCCGTTATCTCGGCAGCGATAAAGCTCTTTACCAGTGCCGAAAGCGCTTCCAGGTTCTTTTCCGAACCCGCGCACAGTAAAATATTCTTCATCCTGTTTACGCTCCTGCAGACGCTGTATTTCCTAACATGAATAGCTGCGTAAAATGACGTATCCGCACGAGATACGTCGTACTTTTTAACATACCGTTTTTGCTTATTCGTTTTATTATACATGAATGGTCTGCGTTTTCAAATATATAATTTTATTTAGAACAAAATAATTCACGTCGGCCCGGCCGACCTGATAGACGTCTTTATCTATTTTGCACATCAATGTATATATCTTGTGATTTCTTTCATTTACACCACAATATCTGTGATACTATATATTTGATTTTATAAGTCATATAATTTAAAATATATGTATTTTTTATTATATATTTTTTCATATACTTAAATAACATAGTTATCCACAGATGTTTTCCACATATACACAGGTCATGGGCTGAAATTTTTCCTTTTTTGTTTTCCACAGGCATTTTTTGTGCATAAGTATATGCTTATCCACAAGTTATCCCCACTTTTCCACTTTTTCTGTGGATAACGTGTGGAAAAGTCACCTTTTTTGTGGAAAAGTCTGTGGATAATGTGGATAACTTTGTGGAAAAAGTGGACAAAAATGTGGAAAAACATTTAATGGCCTGTGGATATGTTGACAATTTTTGTGGAAAACTCATCAAAAAACCTGTGGATATGTTTATAAATTTTGTGGAAAACTTATGTGGATAAAGGGTATAATTAATTGAAATTAAAGCGTTTCTGCCAATTATGAAAGGAGAAGTACCAAAAATGGGACTTAAAATGATAACTTCGAATAATTATGAGGAAAACGTGATCCTCTCTGTTAAACCTGTAGTTATAAACCTATGGGCAAAGTGGAATCCTATGTGCGATAAGGTAGGAGAGACACTCAGTAAGGTAGCGGAGGAATACGGCGATTACATAAAAGTAGTCCAGATGAACCTTGAACAGCAGCCTGAACTCACAGAACTATTTGAAGTAGACAAGCTTCCTCTCGTTCTTATGATGACAGGCGGCGTCATATGCAAAAAGATATACGGACTGCCGACAAAGCAGCAGCTTATAGACGAGCTCGAGCTTGAAACTATAAAAGACTTCCGCGACCGCGGCATTACGTATCATCCTAAGCGCAACTACGTGCCGAGCTATATAAGGAATGAAACATGGTAGTGGATAATAAAGAACTTATATCAGTTGTCCGGAGCATCCTTGCTGAAGCACCATACAAAATAGTTATAAGCAACCGGCGCAGCAAGACAGGTACAGCATCAGACCTGAATGCAGCTCGTATGTCAGAAAAATCATCTGGCTCATCTGATGAAGCGCGTGTGTATGAAAAGATAGTGGTAACTCCTAAAATAATAAAAGGAGCACCTGCTTATCAGGCTGAACAGTTCACCCATACACAGGCATTCCATCTGAATATGGCACCTGATGAGCTTCCCGGTTATATAACTGGTCTGCTGGCAAATGAATTTCGCCAGCTCGATTCTTTCAGTGACAGCGGTTCAGAAAATATAAAAATAAGTAAAAAAGGTAAAATAATGTCAAGCATAAATAAAAAGAAAAGCTCGGCAAATACCTCAAAATCGCCTGATAATACCCGTACTGATAAGCTGTCAGGAATGAAAGAAAAATCTGTCGGTATGCATGCTGATGTCTCAAACCCTATAAAATCAATACCTCTACCGATAGTTTCATGTGAAACAGCTTCTTCACACAACAGAAAAAAGAAGCGTCTTATAGAGGAAGGAACTATAGTTCCGCCGCTTATAGATATGGGTATTTTTACAAATGATGGAAAAATAGTTCGCAGCATGGGTGATAAATTCAGACAGATAAACCGTTTTCTGGAAATAGTTGATGATGCTGTCGATGCATGCGGCTTTGATTCGCTTACTATCGTTGATTTCGGATGCGGCAAAGCATACCTTACATTCATACTCTACTACTACCTTACTTATGTAAAAAAGATAAAAGCTACTATGATCGGACTTGACCTGAAAGCCGATGTCATAGCCGACTGCAACAGAGCAGCCGAAAAGTACGGCTATACAGACCTGCATTTTGAGGTAGGCGACATAAGCCGCTATACAGCAAACGGACCTATAGATATGGTGATAACTCTTCATGCGTGCGACACCGCAACAGACTATGCTCTGTATAACGCAGAGCTGAACGCTCAGATAAAAAGCGATGAATTTTCATTGCTTACAAAATATGGAATTATAAAAGAAAGATTTGCAGCGCTCGCAACTGACGCGCTGCGCGCATCTCTTCTGGAACACGAGGGCTACAAAACTCAGGTCCTGGAATTCGTCGATCTTTCGCATACGCCTAAAAACCTTCTGATACGCGCGATCAAAACAAACGTATCCACAAAGAAAAAACAGCGCTCGCTCAGCGAAGCAGAAGCATTCATAAACAGCTTCAGTGCAGACCCTACGCTTTACAGGCTCCTGCAAAACAAAGATGACGATGACTAAATACTTATGCGGTGACGCATGTATATTTAAATTTATTAATGTTTCTTAAATTCAAAGAATATCTGCATTAAATAATGTAAAATGAATGGAGACTTTACAATGACTGACATTTTCATAATAGGAAACGGACCCGCCGGCGTCTCCGCCGCCATATACGCTGTGCGCGCCGGACTTTCAGTAAAAGTTACCGGCAAGGACGCGGGCGCACTTGGAAAAACAGATAAGATAGAAAATTACTACGGCTTTCCCGAGCCTGTCACCGGTATGGAGCTTCATGACAGAGGCATAGATCAGGCAAAGCGCCTCGGCGCAGATATACTGGAGCACGAGGTATTTGATATAGAATACTTTTACGCTGACAGCAGCGCTGACCCCGCATCTGATGAATATGTGAACCATTTCAGGATAACAACATCAGGCGGCGTATTCACATCTAAAGCACTTATACTTGCAGCAGGTACCAGCCGCCGTGCTCCCGCAATAAGCGGACTAAAAGACCACGAGGGCAGGGGAGTGAGCTACTGCGCCGTATGCGATGCATTTTTCTACCGAGATCAGCCTGTCGCAGTTATAGGAAACGGCGATTACGCTCTTAGCGAAGCGCTGCACCTCGCGCCTACATCATCAGAGGTCGTTATCCTGACAGACGGAAAAGATTTCGTATCAGAAAAGCTTTCACTTACTGCTGATGAAATAGAGTCTGCGCGAGCAGCTAATACGGGAGCAATAAAGCTCCCTGAAGATATAACTGCCGCCGTCGCCGGCGGAGCTCTGCGCTTTGACAGCCGCCGGATATCCGAGATAAAAGGCGAGCCTGTAGTATCATCCGTCGTTTTCAGCGACGGCAACGAGCTCGAAGCTGCAGGAGTTTTCATAGCGCTCGGTACTGCATCAGCTTCAGACCTCGCACGCAAGCTTGGAGTAACTGACAGTGAAGGCAAGCTCGCAGTTAATGAAGACCTTTCTACTTTTGTTCCGGGATTTTTCGCCGCAGGCGACTGCACAGGCGGTATGCTCCAGGTAGCAAAGGCTGTTTATGATGGCGCACGAGCAGGTACGTCAGCTGTAAAGTTCATAAGGAGTCTCTAATACTAAGGCAATAAAGGAAATTTATCAATTATGAACAAATTAAGATGTTTGACCAGCTTTCATCTTAAAATGATGGCGATGCTATTCATGCTTTGCGACCATGCATGGGCGACGATTGCACCCGATGGGTACGACTGGCTTACATGCATAGGCCGTCTGGCCTATCCTATATTCGCGTTTCAGATAGCGGAAAGCTTTTCGCACGTACCCGATGAAGCATTTAAAAAATTTATCGGAAAAATGTTCATCTGGGCGCTTATCACTGAAATACCGTTTGACTTGATGTACGGCGGAACGTGGTTCTATCCATTTCATCAGAATGTACTGTTCACATACGTTATAGCGCTCGCACTCATGTGGGTGGCTGAAAGAGCACGCCGTAAGCACTGGCTTGCAGGACTTATAGCTTTTATATCATGTATGGGAGTCGGATACGTTCTTGGATATATAACATTTGTCGATTATTACGGCTGCGGTGTTATGATGGTGCTCATATTCTGGTATTTCAAGCATTTCCGCTACGGCTGGATCGCTGTCATTGCAGGTATGGTATGGATAAACGGATTCCTGCTTGCAGGCTATACATACGACATTAATATTTTCGGAACAAGCTTTGACTTTCCGCAGCAGGCTCTTGCGCTGCTTGCTTTCATACCGATATTTCTTTATAACGGTCAGCGCGGCAGAGACAGCAAGGTCATTTCATTCTGCTGCTATGCGTTTTATCCGGCGCACATGTTTGTGCTTTATCTTATTGCAAGATTCGTTCTCCTTCCAGCATAATTTATTTGATTTATATAGCCGCGCGAAGCGCGGCTTTTTTATTGGCGATTTTTTATGTATATTTTCAGCCTCATTTTGCGCCGTATGCAGGCGTATTTCCATTTTCTGATTTTTTTCTTCAATGAAGAGGTCGGAGGTATTTTATATCACTTTTTAATTAATTTGTATCGTTAATTTAAAATAGACGATGCTGTTTTGCGATTTTTCATTCTGCCCATTTTTATTACTGTTCCATTTTTCTTTCTGTTCCGATTTTTTAGTTAAGTGTAACATTTTACTTTCCCGATTGTTTTATATATAGAAACGCGTTTACTATTAAAAATGTCAGGGGGTGATGATCTGGATAAAAAACTGCTCGAGCTCATGTACGACAAATATTACAGAGAGCTTTACATATACATATATTCAATGTGCCGCAGCAGCACAGCGACAGAGGACATATTGCAGGAAACATTCCTGAAAGCATTCATCTCGCTGAAGGACTCACATACGAACATGCGCGCCTGGCTCTACATGGCAGCGCGCAATCTCTGCCTAAATGCTATAAAGAAAAACTCACGGCTGATAAATCAGAGCGATATAAAAAGTATGACGCAAAGTGACAGCAGTTCCAATGACATGCAAGATATCACCGACACTGCATCACACGCTCACGACGCTACTCTTGAAACGGTGCTCCGTAACGAAGAACAGAGAATTCTTTACAATGCGGTGCTTCAGCTGTCACCTGAGAAACGCGATGTTATAATACTTCAATATTTCGGCGGGCTCCGCCAGAAAGAGATATCGGCGCTCATGCGCATCACGCCTGAAAATGTAAGAGTTACAGCGCACAGAGCAAAGAAAGATCTTAAAAAAATACTGGAAAAAGAATTTCCGCATACATGATCTTCAAAACAAAACTCAAAAGGAGGTACAGCTTTATGACATACAGACAGATACTTGAAGAATACAAGAAACATTCTCTGCCTGAAGAAAAACAAAAAGAAGTCGCCGCCGACATAGAAAAACACGAGGCTATAAGCGATTATCTTTACGAAGAATCAGAAATACCGGACATAAACGAAGCTTTTTCAGAACCGGATGAAAATACTGATGGCTGTAATGGATCCGCAGGTGAGCCCGGCTCTGCCGGCAGCATATCAGACAGCGCGCAGCGTGCGGATGATTTTACCGCAGTAGTAAACCGTTCTATCCGTAAAGCCTTTATAAAGCTTGGTGTAACAGTATTTGCTGCTGCTGCAGTATTGCTGCTGTTTATACAGTTCATTCTTCCGGGTATCGTAGATAAATTTTACTATGACCCGACTGAAAGAGTTTCACAGCCGACTGACTCTTTTATAGAAAACAGGATGAGCAAGGATATAGACTCATATACCGAGCTGACGATGCCCGAAACGCACCGCAGCGATGTCACCGCAGAATCACTCGGCTACGGAAAATATAATATTTCCATACATCAAAATGTCAGCTATACAGGCCGCTTTTCTACAGTCACAGGCGAAATAACTCGTGGAAAGCTCAGACTTTTCAACGAAGATATACTTAAAAAGCCTACAGGCAACGCTTTCGGCTGGACTCAGATACAAGCTGACTTCAAAAACGGCGAGCATCTGACAAAATCACTTACTGAGCTGTATAAACAAACTGACGAGCTCATGAAAGGCGATGGAGAGGAGGGTGAGATAATGCACGGAGCAGCAGGCTCTCCAGAACAGTCTCTCGAAACTATAAAAGGGCTCCACGACGATACGCCATACTATGCTTACGTGACGTTTGAGCGTATGCTTGATTTCTCGCAAGTCGCAAAGATCATTGATCCTTCTGACAGAGATGATGATTTCATGGTATCTGACCCGTGGCTTGCTGTTGATACGTACCCGCGCAATAACTCGCCTGACGGTTCATCTTACGGATATCTCACCAATCTTCCTAAGATCGGATTCATAGTACAGTATCCTGATTATGTCATAGCAGGCGAAGAAGTTCAGAAGAAGCATTTCACCGATCTGCTTGATTATATGGCAGAGCAGACGGATTTTCTTAAAATGTTCGACGAAGACCCGCAGACATTTGCAGATGCTTCCGAGCTTATAAAGAAAAACGGCCTGCACATATACGGCATGGGTTGTACAGTCAACAAGGCGACCATGCTAAAGCTTATGGAATTTGATGATGTACGAGAAATATATGTTACTGATATTGAGTAATATATTTAAGCATTAATATGTATTTCATAGTATATTAATATCATATCATATAGTCTAATGGGTGCGGTGACGCACGGACACGTTGAACCTATTCATTGAGCATTGATTATTAAATATTACAAAAAGAGCGTAGTTCTCAGATAAATCATCTGAGCGCTGCGCTCTTTCTTTGATTCATATTCTGTTTTTGAAAGCTTTTCTCGCTACTTTGCGTATTCTTCTTTGAATTTCGCTTTGATCTTTCTCTCTATGCGCGAAACTGTCATCTGTGAAACGCCCAACTCTTCTGCTATCTGCTGCTGAGTTTTTCCTTCAACGAATCTCATGCTGCAAAATCGCTTTTCTTCAGGCGTGAATGAGTGCATCGTTCTTTCGATAAAATCTGCGTTTTCAAACGTATCGAAAGCAGCGTCCTCTTCGCCGGTATAGCGTTCTATGAATGACGGACCTCCGCCGTTTCCGCTGCTGTTGTCGTTATCACTTTCTTCCATGCCCTGCTGGAGTGAAACGGCACTGTATGCGCGACCTGATTCCATAGCTTCAAGTACTTCATCCTCTGTAACTCCGAGTTCTTCTGCAAGCTCAGATACCATTGGAGTCCTGTGGAGCTTTGCTTCCAAAGCCTGCTGGATCTTAGGGATCTTTATCGAAAGGTCCTTCATTTTTCTCGGAACTTTCATTGCCCATCCCTTGTCGCGGAAATATCTTTTTATCTCTCCAAGTATGGTAGGCGTGGCAAACGCGGAAAACTCAACGCCCTTGTCAGGGTCATATCTTTCCGCTGCAAGAACAAGAGCCATTGAGCCGACCTGGAAAAGGTCATCATACTCAACGCCTTTATTCAAATATTTTTTTACCAAAATGTTTACAACATAGAGATATTTTTCCACTATCCGGTTTCGATATTCCTTATCACCGGTTTCTTTATACTTTTGAAATAATTCTCTATCTTCTGCAACAGAATCGGCCATAATCAATCCTCATCTATTAAATAAAAAACAAGCCGACGCCTCCGACGACCAGAAAATGCTTTTATCCGAAATGTTTAAGCATTCTTATCAGTCTTCGCTCGTTCTGATTTGAGAATATGCTCACTTCATCCATCAGCGCTCTCAGCATGAAAATGCTTGTTGAAGGATCAAACAAATCAGACATCATTTCTCTGCATGACGGCAGACTCATGCATTCGTGCATCATGCTCATCTCAGCGTCGTGATCGTCAGCGATATCATCTATCGATATCATCATTCCGTTATCGCCAAGCTCACACGATACTTCATATGCTGCCACATCGTCATTATCGCAGAATACGTGCGTACATACCTCAGATACAGCGACCTTTATGTCTTCGATGTCCTCGACATCAAATCCTGCAGTATTAGCAGCTGAAGAGATGGCGAGACGAACTACACCAACATATTCAGGTTTTCCCGGTACTGAAAATCTGATCAGATCAGCCATATTTGTCACTTCCTTTCAAATAACAGGGTATCAAAATAACCCTTCAAGTTTTTTAATACCCTGTACAACGCACGCTAAACGCCGAGTGTAGTCTGTTCTTCACCGGAAGTTTTTGGTTTTTCTTCTTCCGTGATTCCGGCTGTTTCGTCATTAACTACTTTTGCCATAGCGATTATATTAGCGTCCTCAGCAACCTTCATGATCCTTACGCCCTGAGTAGCTCTGCCGAGTCTTGAAACATCGCTGGCTTTTATCCTGATGATTATGCCATCTGAGTTTATAAGCATTACTTCATCAGTTTCATTTACTACCATAGCTCCTATGAGCTCGCCCGTCTTATTGAACTTAGCTGTATCATATGTCAGCAGACCTTTTCCGCCTCTCTTCTGAGTCTTGTAGTCTGCAACAGGAGTTCTCTTTCCGTAACCTGCCTGAGTAACAACGAGAAGTTCCTCGTCTTCCTCGGCAAGCTCCATTGCAACGACTTCATCATCACCCTCGAGAGTGATCGCACGTACACCTCCGGCTATCCTTCCCATTGGACGAACATCTTCCTCGCTGAAGCATATGCTCTTGCCATGCTTAGTAACGATTATTACGTTGCTCGTTCCTGAAGTGTGCTTTATGCCGATAAGCTCGTCGCCATCCTTGAGCTTTATTGCAAGAAGTCCGTTCTTCCTGTTCGTAACAAATTCAGAAACCTTTGTCTTTTTAATAGTTCCCTTCTTTGTAACGCACATGAGGTACTTGCTCTCATCTTCTTTCTTCATAGGGATGACTGCAGTTATGCGTTCACGCTGCATGAGATTCAGGAAGTTTACAGCAGGAGTTCCCTTTGCTGTCCTTGCAGCTTCAGGTATCTCGTAAGCTCTTATTCTGTGAACTTTTCCTGTATTTGTAAAGAAGAGGAGGTAATCGTGAGTTGACGTGATTATCATATGCTTTACAAAGTCATTTTCTCTTGTCGTAAGACCTGTAATGCCCTTGCCGCCTCTCTTCTGTGTTTTATAAGTATCCATAGCAACTCTCTTTATATAACCGAGGTGGGTGAGAGTTATCGCTACCTGCTGTTCCTGGATAAGGTCTTCTTCGTTGATCTCGCCCTCGTCAGGAACTATTTCTGTTCTTCTTTCGTCGCCGAACTTTTCTTTTATCTCGAGAAGCTCGTCTTTTATTACTCCCATGAGTACTTTTTCGTCAGAGAGGATCTTGTTGTACCATGCGATCCTTTCTTCGATCTCTTTGTACTCTGTTTCGATCTTTTCTCTTTCGAGACCCTGGAGTCTCGCGAGTCTCATATCGAGTATCGCCTGAGCCTGGACGTCAGAAAGACTGAATCTTTCCATGAGTCTTGCTTTGGCATCATTATAGCTCGTTCTTATTATCCTGATAACTTCGTCGATGTTGTCGAGAGCGATAAGATAGCCTTCGAGTATATGAGCTCTTTCCTGAGCTTTCTTCAGGTCAAATCTTGTCCTTCTTGTAACTACTTCGTTCTGGTGAGCCAGATAGCAGTCGAGCATTTCATAAAGGTTCAGTATCTTCGGTCTGCCGTCAACGAGCGCAAGCATTATTATGCTGAAGTTGTCCTGAAGCTGAGTGTGCTTGAAAAGTCTGTTGAGCGTTATCTGAGGATTAGCATCTCTCTTGAGCTCAACAACTATTCTCATACCCTCTCTGTCAGATTCATCTCTGACGTCAGCGATATGGTCGAGTCTCTTATCCTTAACAAGTTCAGCTATCTTTTCTATAAGACGAGCCTTGTTTACCTGATAAGGTATTTCTGTAAATACTATCTGAGTCTTTCCTTTTGAGGTTTCCTCAAACTGATACTTTGAACGTACAGTTACCTTGCCCTGTCCTGTTCTGTAAGCTTCTCTTGCTGCGCTTCTTCCTATGATGTCTGCACCGGTAGGGAAGTCAGGTGCCTTTATTATGTCTATAAGATCTTCGATATCACAAGTTTCTTCGTTTATCTCAGCATCGATCATTCTTACTGTAGCGTCTATTACATCGCTCAGGTTATGAGGTGGGATAGACGTTGCCATACCTACAGCGATACCGTTTGAACCATTTACGAGAAGGTTAGGGTATCTTGCAGGGAGCACTACAGGTTCTTTTTCGTCGCCGTCGAAGTTAGGCTGAAAATCTACCGTATCCTTTTTCAGATCACGAAGCATCTGCAGCGCAAACGGAGTCATTCTTGCCTCTGTATAACGCATTGCGGCAGCGCCGTCGCCGTCGACCGAACCGAAGTTTCCGTGGCCGTCTACCAGCTTGTATCTTATATTCCATTCCTGCGCTAGTCTTACCATCGCATCGTAAACTGAGCTGTCGCCGTGAGGGTGATATTTACCGAGTACGTCGCCGACGATACGCGCTGACTTTCTGTGTGGCTTATCCGGTGTTACGCCAAGCTCCATCATATCATACAGGATCCTTCTGTGAACAGGCTTCAGACCGTCTCTTACATCAGGAAGAGCACGGCCTACGATTACGCTCATAGAATAATCGATATATGATGATTTCATTATTTCATTTATCTCTTCATGACGAATCTTTGAATCTTCAATCAGATTATCCATTAAATTCTCCTTTTGACCCTTTAAATATCAAGATTTGCGTAAGTAGCGTTTTCTTCTATGAATTTTCTTCTCGGCGGAACCTTTTCGCCCATGAGCATTGAGAATGTCTCATCTGCCATAGCAAAATCTTCCAGCTTGACCTTTATAAGAGTTCTTGTATTGTAATCCATTGTAGTTTCCCACAGCTGGTTAGCATCCATTTCACCAAGACCTTTGTATCTCTGGATATCAAGCTTCTGTGATGTTCCGAGCTCCTGAAGGAGAGCTTTCTGTTCTTCTTCAGTGTATGTGTAGTAACGCTCTTTACCCTTGTCCACCTTATAGAGAGGAGGCTGCGCTATATATACATAGCCCTTCTCGATAAGCGGGCGCATATATCTGTAAAAGAATGTAAGCATCAGTGTACAGATATGCGCGCCATCGACATCGGCATCTGTCATGATTATGATCTTGTGATATCTGAGCTTTGACTCATCAAAGTCGTTTCCTATGCCGCAGCCGAATGCTGTTATCATGTTCTTGATCTCGTCAGAGTTAAGGATTCTGTCAAGTCTTGCTTTTTCAACATTGAGTATCTTACCTCTGAGCGGAAGGATAGCCTGTCTCTTACGGTCACGGCCTGATTTTGCTGAACCGCCGGCAGAGTCACCCTCGACGATAAATATTTCTGAAAGTGCAGGATCTTTTTCACTGCAGTCAGCGAGCTTGCCCGGAAGTGTCATTCCATCAAGCGCGCTCTTTCTTCTTGTAAGGTCTCTGGCTTTACGCGCAGCTTCACGTGCGCGGGCCGCACGCAGACCTTTGTCTATTATTGCTCGAGCCTGCTGAGGATTTTCTTCAAAGAAAGCGGTAATATTTTCCATAGTTGCGCTGTCTACGAAGCCTCTTATCTCGCTGTTTCCGAGCTTTGTCTTTGTCTGGCCTTCAAACTGCGGCTCTGTAAGCTTTACAGAAATTACTGCAGTAAGACCTTCTCTGATATCCTCGCCTGAAAGCGGATCGTCATTTTCCTTGAGGTATTTATTTTTTCTTGCGTAATCATTATACGCTCTTGTGAGCGCAGTCTTAAAACCGACGAGGTGAGTACCGCCCTCGGTAGTATTTATATTATTTGCATATGAAAGTATGAATTCGCTGTAGCTGTCAGTATACTGGAGAGCTATTTCACATTCAAACTTTTCCTTGTTTACTTCAAAGTAAATTATATCAGGGTGGATAGGCTCTTTCGTCCTGTTCTGGTACTGAACGAATTCCTTTATACCGCCCTCGTAATGGAATTCCAGCTTCTTTGCAGGTTCAGGTCTTTCGTCTGTCAGGCTTATTTTTATTCCCTTGTTGAGGAACGCCATTTCACGAAGTCTGTGCTCAAGTGTTGCAAAGCTGTAAACGAGCGTATCGAATATCTGACCGTCCGGTTTGAACCATGTAGTAGTTCCCGTATGATCGGCAGTTCCGATAACCTCGAGCGGAGACATAGTCTTTCCGCGTTCGTATCTCTGTCTGTAAATTTTTCCGTCTCTCTTTACTTCAACTTCCATCGCTTCAGAAAGAGCGTTTACTACAGACGCACCTACACCGTGCAGACCGCCGGATACCTTGTATCCGCCACCGCCGAACTTACCGCCGGCATGCAGTACAGTATGAATTACTTCAACTGCAGGTATTCCAAGCTTTGGGTGTATATCTACAGGCATACCTCTTCCGTCATCGCTTACTCTGATGGAATTGTCCTTCAGGATAGTAACTTCGATATGATGGCAGTAGCCTGCAAGTGCTTCATCTACACTGTTGTCAACTATCTCATAAACAAGATGATGCAGACCAGTCTCACTTGTTGAACCAATATACATACCCGGTCTTTTTCTTACAGGTTCAAGTCCCTCAAGTACCTGTATCTGTTCGGCATTATATTCCTGTTTTACTTCTGTATCAGGCAATAAATTCACCCCATTTCCAATTATTCAAAAAATACAAACAGGAGCAGATCAATCTACTCTTTTTACGATTCCTTTTTCAACTTCAAAAATCGCATGATTCGGAAGCTGTTTTCTAAGCTCGTCAGTGACCTCAGTAGTCGTTATGAATATCTGAATGTCTCCGAACGATGTAATGAGCTGGCGCTGTCTTACTCTGTCAAGCTCTGACAGAACATCATCCAGCAGGAGCACCGGTCTTTCTCCGGTTTCTTCAAAAATAAGCCTTATCTCTGCAAGCTTAAGCGACAACGCTGCTGAACGCTGCTGTCCCTGTGAGCCGAAGCTCCTTACGTCGATGCCATCTATCATTATTCGTATATCATCACGATGCGGGCCTCGTCCTGTATTCCTTCTGATAATATCTCTCTTTCTTCCTGCGGAGAGAGCATCATAAAATACTTTCTTCTGTTCCCTCAGGTCATCGCAGATATCTATATCTGATTCATACTCTATATCGAGCATTTCTCTGTTTTCGGTGAGGTCGCTGTGTATGCTTCTGCTTATTTTTTTCAGCTTTTCTATAAACAGTGCGCGTTCCTTTATGATACGCGCGCCGTAACCACTCAGTTCTTCATCCCATATGTCGAGCATCGACATATCTGGTTTTTCTTCCTTTAGCAGGAAATTCCTCTGGGCCAGTATTTTTTTATATTTTGAAACACTGTCAAAATATACAGGCTTAAGCTGGCATAGTTCACGGTCTATGAATTTTCTGCGTTTTTCAGGTTCTTCTTTGACGATTTTAAGATCATCCGGAGAAAATACGACTATATATACA
>CAVGTL010000012.1:0-29745 GCA_963632005.1 Succinivibrio sp. | reverse complement strand
GTCAAGACCTGTGTACTTAAAGAGGTTCTTAAGATCGTGAAGGATCTTGTCATGCTCTTCCTCATACAGATTTTCAGGCGTAGTATCAGTATAATCAAATCTGAACTGAATAGGAATACCATACTTATGGAATCTTTTAACATAGTCCATAAGCCTGTCCGTAGGATAATCCTTGTAAAGCACGCAGTTTACGCGAGTATTTACAGGTATCTGAGCGATAAGCTCATCAGGGGATTCTTCTACATATTTAACGAGATGTCTTGAAATATTTATGCATGTTATCTTGTCTTTATTTTTCTCGCAGAATGCGATCATGTCCTCACCCGGCTGATCTGCAAACACAGGGAAAGTTGTATTGATATAAACCTTATGTGTTGTAGGTACCTGGTCAAGAAGCTTCTGAAGCGAATCAAGATTTGAGAACGGCTCCCCGCCTGTAAAAACAAAATCACAGTATGGTGTTATCTGATCCATCACCTTAATGCTCTCGCATATCTTTTCAAGGCTGAATCCTGTAGTATCGCTGTACTCCTCTTTATTGACGCAGAAAGGACAATTGTTGCGGCAGTCATACGGAACAAATACTGTTACCGTAGCTCCGCCGTCGCGCGTCTTGTATGGATTACTCATATTTATCTGTTGTTCCTCCAATCAAATACATATACACAAACTAATTATATTTTATACCTTTACATACCTTTTAGTCAACTAATATAAGTATTTAGGAATGCTTACATACAAAATACATGATCTGACAAGACATGTGAATATATTTCAGAATAAAGGTGTACACGTACGTAAATTCAGGGTACTAAAAAAGGGATGCTGTAAAACAGCATCCCTGAAATGATGTTCTAATTTTAAATTAGAGGTTCTTACCAACAGACTTGAGGTAGTTGAGTACCTTTTCCTGAGTAAGAGGCTGCTCTGTGCATCTGAAACCGATAGCATCATATACAGCGTTGAAGATTGCTGGAGGTGTTGGCTGGATAGGACCTTCACCTGATTCCTTAGCACCGTAAGGAGCTGAAGGGTCATATGATTCAACGATAGTAGCGTTGATCTCAGGCATATCGATAGCACCGCAGAGCTTGTAGTCGTGGAATGATGGGTTGAGTAATCTACCATCATCAGCATATCTCATTTCCTCGAGTAATGCGTTACCAAGACCCATCTGGATAGAACCGTGAACCTGACCTTCGCATGACATTGGGTTGATAGGCTGACCAAGGTCACCTGCTTCAGTAATGTCAAGAACGTGTACGAGACCAGTGTAGAGGTCAACCTTAACGTGAGCGATCTGAGTTGTGAAACCGAATGTTGGTGAGTGACCGATGTTACCACCCTGCTGGATACCCTTTCTTCTTGGAGGAGTGAACTGACCAGCAGTGATGATTGGACCGTTAGCAGAGATGTACTGATCTACTACTTCGTTCCAGTCAACGTTCTTTCTCTTCTTTTCATAGATTGAGTAGAACTGGTAATCCTTAACGCCAACTTCCTGACCACGGCAACCCATGATTGCTGCAGCTACAGGGAAGAGGAGCTGGTTAGCAGCTTCGCATGCTCTTCTGATAGCCCAACCTGAAGCGTAAGTTACACGTGATGCGAATGTACCAAGGTCGAATGTAGCGAGCTCAGTATCTCTTGAAACTACCTTAACGTCTTCTGATCTGATACCAAGAGTTTCAGCAGCCATCTGAGCCATAACCATATCAACACCCTGACCGATATCAGTAGTACCGCAGAATAATACAACGTTATTTTCGTTTTCAATCTTAACGTTAGCTACTGTATGTGGCTTGTATGAGAGGTAGAGAGTATATGATGTACCAGAAATGTAGTAACCACCAGAGATACCAACACCTTCACCAAATGGGAGGTGACCATACTTAGCTTCGAAATCACAGTTATCAGCAGCAGTCTGAAGAGTCTTCTTGTATTCAGTATGAGGTACATACATCATTGAACGGCAAGTGTGACCTGATTCAACTGCGTTGAGGAGTCTGATCTGTAATGGAGTCATGCCGAGCTTTTCAGCTGCCATATCCATGAGGATCTCCATTGCGAATCTTGGCTGTGAACCACCGAGACCTCTGTGTGCGCCGCATGTATTTGTATTAGTGTAGATCAGCTTACCTGCGAACTTAGCAGCAGGAGTTACATATGGGAGGTGAGTCATTGAAGCTGTGTAGAATAATACTACAACACCCCAAGACATGTAAGCACCAGCAACCATCATGTTGTTGAAGTCTACAGCTGTGATATGACCTTCCTTATCGAAGCCCATTCTGAACTTCATGAAGCATGGGTGACGACCCTGGTTAGTAGCGAATACTTCAGATCTTTCGAATGTGCACTTAACTGGACGACCTACTCTTGAAGAGAACTTTGAAGTAACGAAGTCAGCTACAGATGCAACACCCTTACCACCGAAACCACCACCGAGCAGAGGAACTGTGATTCTGATGTCCTTCATAGGCATCTGGAGAACCTTAGCTAACTGCTGATGAGTGTAGTGTGGAACCTGGCAAGTAGCATATAAGTGGAGCTTATTCTTATGAACATCGAAATCAGCGAGAGCTGACTGTGGTTCAATGAAGCCCTGGTGATACTGGCATGAATAGAATTCCTGTTCAAGAACGAGGTCTGATTCAGCGAGGATCGCATCAACATCACCGTACTGCTGAGTACCCTGGTGAGCGATGTTATTTGGCTTATCTTCGTGGATAAGAACGCCTGTTTCTTCAGCGAACTTTTCTGACTTACGAGCATCTACAACTACTGGGAGGAGCTCATATTCAACATCGATAAGTTCGAGAGCCTTTTCAGCGATTTCTTCTGTCATAGCGCAAACTGCAGCTACGCCTTCACCCCACATACGAACCTTATCTCTTGCGAGAACTTCTTCGTTTGCTGAGTGAGCTACGATACCGTAATCGATAGGGAAGTCCTTACCAGTAAGAACGTCGAGTACGCCGTCTAATTCGAGTGCCTTGCTGAAATCAATGTTCTTGATCTTAGCGTGAGCATGTGGAGATCTTAAGATCTTTGCATATACCATTCTTGGTAAAGAAAGGTCATCAGTGTACTGGAGCTTACCAGTAACCTTCTTAGGACCATCAAGACGAGGAATTGATCTACCTACTTCAGTATATTCTCTTGTGTAGTCCTTATAATCATGATATCTATTAGAAACTTCAAAAGTCTTATTCATTCCCATTTATAACACCCCGCCTTCTGCTGCACATGCTTCTACAGCTTCGAAAATGAGGAGGTAACCTGTGCATCTGCAGAGGTTTCCTGAAAGTGCTCTTCTAATCTCAGCTCTTGTAGGATGTGGATTTCTAGTTAATAAGTTGTAAGAAGACATTACCATACCTGGTGTGCAGAAACCGCACTGTACAGCTCCGTGATTAAGGAAAGCCTTCTGGATAGGATTCATTTCGCCAGTCTTGTGATCAGCGATACCTTCGATCGTAGTGATCTTCTTACCCTGACATGCCATAGCAAGTGTGAGGCAAGATAATACAGCCTTACCGTCGATGATTACTGAGCAAGCTCCGCAGTCGCCCTGACCGCAGCCCTTCTTAGTACCAGTAAGACCAGCTTCTTTTCTAAGTACGTCAGCGAGGATATCAGTAGGAGCAACTCTGAGGTCCATATCTTCGCCATTAATATTTAAAGTAATTAACTGCTTTTTCATCATTTAGTCTGCACCCCTTTCCTACTTTGTGATTTCTTCAGCAAGTTCTCTTAAGATTCTTCTTGCTAATGCGCCGATAACGTCAACTCTGTAGTCAGCAGATGCTCTTACGTCTGTGATAGGATGTACTTCAGATGCAGCAGCTTCGCCAGCCTTCTTGATAACTTCTTCGTCGCCGATCTTAGTTCCTCTGAGAACTTCAGGAACCTTTTCAGAAATAAGAGGCTTGATTGCAACAGAACCCATTACACACATAGCGTCCTTAATAGTGTCGCCATCCATGTCAAGTCTGATGCACATATTAGCTATATCGATTTCCATTGAGCTTCTCATACCTACGTAGTGGTACTTAACGTATGTATTCTTATCTGGCTCAGGAAGGATTATTGTCTTAATAATTTCACCTGGCTTGAGGCAGTTCTTTCTGTTACCAGTGATGAAGTCCTCTACAGGAATAGTTCTTTCACCCTCTTTGCTTGCGAGAACGAGCTGTGCTCTGTAGCAGATGAGTGAAGCAGGTGTTTCTGCTGAAGGACCAGAGTTAGAAAGGTTACCACCAATAGTACCCATTTCTCTAACCTGTGGGCCGCCGATTTCGCCTGCAGCATAAGCAAATGCAGGATACTTAGCCTTTAATTCTTCAGAGAATTCGCAGAAAGCGTCAGTAGTGCATGCACCAAATACAGCACCCTTACCGTCTTCAACCTTGAACTCGTTAAGTTCAGGGATGCGAGTGATATCGATTACGTTTGCTGGATGAATCATTTTTTCCTTAAGCTGTACAACTAAGTCAGTACCGCCAGCGAGAACCTTAGCGTCTTCCTTAGTAGCTAAGAGCTCGAGAGCTTCGTCCAGAGTCTCAGGACGGAAATACTCGAATGGAGTTAAAATATTCAAACAAGCCACCTCCTTAAATAATTGTGATATTGGTTTGTTAAGTGTTCAATGTATTCGTTAAATGCGGATGCACGCTTGCAGTTCGTGCATCCGCACGACATACACTGATATTTATTAATTTAAACCAGGATCTACCTGATATAAATTACAACTAATATTATGCTTTTCGATTACTTTAATAAATCAACTGAGATAGTCTTTTCAGGATAATCTACGTAATCAGTGTTTGTGAATAAAGTCTTCATCTCTCTGTAGTATCTTTCAATTGGATACTCTCTTGAGTAACCTGTACCACCGTGGATCTGAACGCAGTTTGTACCAGCATCGAAAGCTGACTTAGCAGCCTGATACTTAGCGCAAGCGCAAGGAACGATATAGTCCTTACCTGACATAACAGCTGCGAGAGCCTTTTCACCAACTGCTTCAAGTATGTACTTAGCAGCAGCGATGTCAGCGAGCATGAACTGTACTGCAGGGATCTTAGCGATAGGAGCGCCGAACTGTACTCTTGTCTTAGCATATTCAACTGAAGTAGCACAAGCTGTATCTGCAATACCAGCAGCTACGAAGCAGTTTAATGTGTCGATCTTAGCGTTGAGTTCAGCTCTTACCTTTGCGCCGTCTTCTGAGAGAAGAACTGCAGGAGCAGCTTCAAATGTAAGGTTAGCTGTAGGATAAGATCTGAGACCGAGCTTATCGAACTTTTCAGCCTTAGCATCAGCAGCCTTTACAACGAATGCAGCAAGTGCACCGTCTAAAGTTGCGATAACGATGTACTGGTCAGCAGCGCCACCGAGAGCAGCAGCGATCTTTGTACCAGTGATCTTGTAAGCTTCGCCGTCCTTTTCAGCAGTAACTCCGCCGCATGAAGTACCTTCTTCGTAAACAGCGTAACCAGTCATGCCTTCAGCAGCAGCGCCGTAATCAGCAAGTGTGCTTGCTGTAACGTTAGCTATAACAGCTACTTCTGCCATAGAAGCGTTAGCCTTACCGAATTCTTCAGCAACGATAGCAGCTTCTTCTAAGTCAGCAACCTTTAAAAATCCCTTTGCAGCCATTTCCTTAACTGCGTCTTCTGTATATTCAGCCGTCTTTTCTGGAACGAAAGATACTGGTGCTAATGTAGCAGCAGCGAAATCCGCAGCGGCTTTCTGAATTAAACTTTTTTCACTCATTTTGAATAATCCTCCTTATAAGATATTCTTCTAATCTTTGTTTACTAAACCGTTTAGATCTTTACAGAATCAGTTGATTACTTCTTTCTTGGGAAGAGAGAGTTTGTAATTACTAATCTCTGTACCTGGTTTGTACCTTCGTAGATTGAAAGAATACGGGCATCTCTGAATAACTTTTCCATTCTTGAGCCCTTCTTAAGACCATTAACACCCATAAGGTTCATAGCTTCTCTTGTAGTGTTGATAGCGTTGTCTGTGCAGTAAAGCTTAGACATGCATGATTCCATACCGTGGTTAAGACCAGCATCTCTCATAAATGCAGTGTGGAATACGAGCTGTCTGCCGCATTCAACGTTAGCCTTTAATTCAGCAACCTTGAAAGCAAATGCCTTGTTTGCTGAGAGTGGCTTACCGCCTTCCATATGAGTCTGACCATATTCGATGAGCTGTTCAATAACTGCTAAAGCAAGACCATTAGCCTGAGCTGCAACTACTGCACGTCCTGCATCGAGAGTCATCATAGCTGTCTTGAAACCGAAGCCTAAACCACCGACATGCTTACCCTGAGCATTTGTGATACCTTCAGGTCCGCCGAGGATTCTTGATTCGTCAAGTTCAACGTTTTCTAAATGTAATTCACAAGTCTGTGAACCTCTGATACCCATCTTATCTTCTTCCTTAACATAAGTTAAGCCCGGTGTGTTACCAGGGATGAGGAACATTGTGAGGCCCTTGCTTCCGAGTGACTTATCAGTAGAAGCTGCGATAGCTAATGTAGAAGCAGTATCGATAGCCTTTCCTGAAGTTGTGATATAGCACTTGTCACCGTTGAGTATATATTTATTGCCAACCTTCTTAGCTTCTGTAGCTACAGCGCCTGCATCTGAGCCTGCGCCCTTTTCAGTAAGACCGAAAGCACCGAACTTACCTGAGAGAAGGTTTCCGAAATGTTCTTTCTGCTGCTCTTCTGTACCTGTTAAAAGAATAGGGAATGAACCGAGGTTGTTTGAACCGAAACCAGTAGCGCAGCCTATATCTGCCTTACCGAGCTCTTCCCACATAGCGATACAAGTTGCAAAAGGCATTTCCTGACCGCCAGTAAACTTTGGTGCGCAAGGGCTTGCAAAACCAGGGATCTTGCACCATTCTTCCCAGATATAATCCGGGCAGCACTTGCCTGCATCAATTTCATCGAGGTTTGGATAAATCCATTTGTCGCAGAAATCTTTTACGAGTGCGACTTTTTCATTCATGTCATCTGTGAAACCAAACATTTGTTTACCTTCTTTCTTTTCAATAGCAATAGTTTTTTCATTGCGATTGACAATCACGAGCCAATCTTTTTGAAACGCAACATGCGTGCCAAAACACTTCGTTTACTAAAAAATCTGTTAAATATTTTTCAAACGAAGTAGACCACAACGGGAAAACCGTTGAATTTACAAGACCTTGCCAAATAAACTTTTTTAGATCTTTTTTGCAAGATCGGAAAAATTCGTTTTTCGTTTCAGCCTGTAAATATTTGATTATTGAGATTTGTCCATCGGAGTTTACACTCATGTACAAATATATTTACATGTTTGTGTAAACATATCTGTGCAAACTCCTTTTTTAAGTTACAAATGCCAATCAGTAAGACTGTCACTCGTTCGCTTACAAATCATTTTAACATGAAATGCTATACTTTTCCAGCTTTTTGTACAATAAAGTTCGTGAAATATTCAACATTCTTGCTGTTTTTGCTTTATTACCTCCACACGCTTCAAGCGCATTCATGATAGCACGCTTTTCACTGTCTGCTTTTTGTTCGCTCAAAGACATTCCCGCTGTCTCGTTGCCGGCTGTTTTTACTGATTTTGCCGTAGTTTCATATGCTGATGTATTTTCATTTATATTTTCTTCTCTTTGGTATGTATATGTATTTCTTTTCAGGCGGCTGAACGCATTGTAATCCGGATTGAATTTTTTAAAATCTTTTAATTCAAGATATTCATTCCATGTAGACGCCATAGTTCGTTCTATCACGTTCTGAAGCTCGCGGACGTTGCCGGGCCAGTCATAATTCATCAGATATTCTACGGCTTCTTCCGATATTCCTCTTACATTGCGGAGCGTTTCGCCGTTATAGCGGCCTATGAACGATCTCACAAGCGGCAGTATATCTTCTTTACGCTCGCGCAGCGGCGGTATTTTTATCGTCATTATATTAAGTCTGTAAAATAAGTCGCGTCTGAACTTTCCTTCTTCTACAAGCATCTCAAGCGGCATGTTCGACGCTGCTATTACGCGAACATTTACAGGTATGCTCTCCGTTCCGCCTATTCTTTCTATTTCCTTTTCCTGTAATGCTCTGAGAAGCTTCGGCTGCATCGAAAGGCTCATCGCATTTACTTCATCAAGAAACATACTTCCAAGGTGCGCTTTTTCAAATTTTCCTGCCTTTCCGCCTTTCAGTCCTCCCGTAAAGCTTCCTTCCTCGTAGCCGAAGAACTCTGACTCCATAAGATTTTCGGGGATCGCCGAGCAGTTTACTCTTACGAACGGAAAGGCGCTTCTCATGCTTGCGTTATGTATCGCATGCGCCACCAGCTCTTTACCTGTTCCTGTCTCGCCTTCTATGAGGCATGAAGCGTTCGACGCTCCCGCTATGTATATCTGTTCTTTGAGATCCTGTATACCTCTGCTTTCTCCTATTATACTGTCAGTCGTGTACTTCGCGCCTCCCGGATGTCTTTCGTTGTTCTTCAGATAATCGAATTCTTCAAGCATCTGATCGAGCGACGCTGAGAAGTTCTGCGCCTCGTCCAGATTATCAAATATAGATGATATAAAGCAGCCCGAAACGTTATTTTTGCCACTGAATACGGGCTGGTATTTCATTATTGCGGAAATATCTTTTTTGTAAGCCGTTCTCAGAAACATTTCCCCGGAAATGACGCGCCCCGTGCGCAGCGCAAGCATCGCTCCCGACCCTTCTATAAGCGACTCTACATTATTTCCGACTGCCTCCTCCTCCGATATGCCGGTCGCCTCGCACCATTTTTTGTTTACATATTTATAATTGCCGAATTCGTCAGTATAAGCCATTATTCCCGCCTGATCAAGAACTGATAGTATAAATTTTATTTCTGATTTTTTTCTTTCCATTGGAATTCCTCTGCAAATGTTTTTCTGCTTTCTGATTTAAATATGCTTTGTTACGCAATTATGCATCTTGTATTAACATGTAAACCTATATTAACACATTATGTAAACATTAGCTATCACTTAATGCATAATGGCATAAATATCCAATACATGGGCAGGCCCGGCCTGCATAAAAAAAGCGAAACAGCTTTTCAGACCGTTTCGCTTTTCTGAATTTATTCATTTATTACATTAATAATCGAATATCTGCTGTTTTACGTTGCTGAACCAACGGAACCGCGCTGTGATACCAGATATTACTTCATTAAGTCGCAGATATGATTTGAGAACGCTACAGGATCTTCAACAGTAAGTCCGCCGATAAGAGCCGCCTGATCGTACAGGAGCGATGTGAATATTCTGAGCTTGTCATCATCGCCTGCGTCAAACGCTGACTTCAGGGCAGTAAATACTGAATGATCCGGATTGATCTCAAGTACCTTCTGTGACTCTACCTTTTCCTGTATAGGCATTGAGTTCATAACTCTTTCCATTTCGATAGAAACATCGCCGTCTACAGCGAGGCATACAGGATTGCTCTTAAGACGCTGAGATATCCTTACTTCCTTTACGCGGCCGCCGAGCATATCTTTCATCTTTGAAAGCATATCCTTGCTTTCGTCCTTTTTCTTTTCGAACTCCTGCTTTTCTTCTTCTGTTTCTTCGAGTCCGAGATCTTCGCCTGCTGCTGAGCGGAAAGGCTTATCCTGGAAGTCTCTTATCATTCTGATAAGGAAGTCATCTACTTCATCTGTCATGTATAATACTTCATAGCCCTTGTCGAGAAGTATTTCTATCTGTGGCAGCTTCTCTATGTGCGAGATGTCCTTGCCTGTCGCATAGTAAACGTACTTCTGGTCTTCCTTCATTCTTGAAGCATATTCAGAAAGTGTAACGAGCTTCTTTTCTGATGATGAGTAGAACAGGAGGAGATCCTGGAGCTCATCCTTGAGCTGGCCGAAGCTGTTGTAAAGTCCGAACTTTATAGAAAGACCGAAATCCTGGAAGAACTTTTCGTAAACTTCTCTGTCTGTGTTGAGCATAGACATGAGTTCGTTCTTGATCTTCTTTTCGATATTCTTTGCTATGTTTCTTACCTGTCTGTTCTGCTGAAGCGTCTCTCTTGAAATGTTGAGGTCGAGATCCTGAGAATCTACGATACCTCTTACAAATCCGTAATAATCAGGAACGAGGTCAGCGCAGTGATCCATGATCAGAACGCCGCTCGAGTAGAGCTGCAGTCCCTTTTCATAATCAGGAGAGAAGTAGTTGAACGGTGGTCTCTTAGGTATAAAGAGCAGCGCAGTGAATGATGACGTACCTTCAACGCTGTAATGTATAACTCTGAGCGGTTCCTCCTGCGCATAGAACTTTTCTTTGTAGAACATAGCATACTGATCTTCTGTGATCTCGCTCTTGCTCTTCTTCCAGATAGGGATCATGCTGTTGAGAGTTTCTATGTCGTTATAAGTCTCGAACTGATTGTCCTCTCCGCCTTCCTTCGGACGGCTCTTTTCAACCTCCATCTGGATCGGGTATCTGATGTAATCAGAATATTTCTTTACGAGAGAGCGGAGCTTGTAGTCCATCAGGTATTCATCGTAATTGTCATCAGAAGTGTTATTCTTAATGTGAAGGATTATTCTTGTTCCGTGGCCTATCATTGCGCTTTCCAGAAGTGTATATCCGTCTGCGCCCTCAGATTCCCACTGCCAACATTCTTCTTCACCGTATTTTCTTGAAACTACAGTTACTTTATCGGCTACCATGAATGCAGAATAGAAGCCTACGCCGAACTGACCTATGATATCTACGTCCTTGTTTTCCTCAAGAGACTTTTTGAACTCGAGCGAGCCGCTGCGCGCGATAGTACCGAGGTTCTTTTCGAGTTCTTCCTTGCTCATACCTATACCGTTATCGATGATAGAAAGCGTTCTTTCCTCAAAATCTGTTTCGAGAGCAATATAGAAATCATCTCTAGTCATGCCCTCAGGACCTTCGTAATACAGCTTGTCTATAGCGTCGCTTGCGTTTGAAATAAGCTCTCTGAGGAATATTTCCTTATTTGTGTAGATCGAATTGATCATCATATCGAGCAGTTTTTTTGATTCTGCCTTGAACTGTTTCTTTGCCATAATATGCACCTCTTTGTATAATTTAATTCTTTATCTGTACAACCAAATATGTTAGCACTCACCATTCACGAGTGCTAACATTTATTATAATCATATGAATTAAAAAATCAACCCCAATAATATCAATAATAAATATTATTTTTTTGCGACGCCTCGCGACGTCCCATGAGCCGTACAGGTGCGCCAGGCGCACGCATACAGAAAAAGCGCCCGCCGCGATGGTACGCGGCAGGCGCCTGTAAAATTTCAAATAATTATTATATTATTCTAAGTACTATATTATTCAGCTTCAGCCTCGAGCTTTGGTTCAACATAATCAGCGATCTTAGCATCGTAGTTACGATCAGCGATAGCTGCGTCGAAGAAGTCGAGAACTTCATCAGTTGTACCAGGGAAGTCCTTCATAAGGCTTCCAACGTGAGTTCTTACGCCACCTGCTCTGCCCTTGTCCTCATAACGAAGATCAAACTTAAAACCATTCTTTTCGAGGATAGCATACTGAGAGTTGTTCTTTGAGTCGATCTTATACTTAGCCTTGTAGCCTCTCTGTTTGCAAGCTTCTACGATTTCATCCATTGTGCAAGTCATTTTAAATAACCTCCTTAAAAATACAATAGTACAATAGTACGATGAGTCATGATCATATATCATATATGAAATGCTTCATATAGAAATATCTCTCTCACAAGTCATGATTATACCACGTTTATTTAAAATATCTACCTAATTTAAGAAAATTTTTTAATTTATATTATCGGTTTTAGTTTATATAAGGTCGTTATATATCAATTAGCATGCATCGCCAGCTTGCTTAGCGTGCATATTAATCCAATATCATATATATTTATACATAGTATACAATTTTAGAACTTTATTTTTCCTTATTACACTTCTGCCTTACCAGTAACAATTATCATATTTCAGAATAATATGAAGAAACTACAGCTTTCAGTTTTATATAAAAGGAGGAAAATATGAACTGTTTTTCTAACTGCAATCCTGTATATTCCCAGACAGCAGGCGCAGGCTGCGGCAACGGCTGCAATACGGGCTGCGTCTCACCCGACACAAAAGATAACTGTTGTAACGCCGCAAACCTCTGCAACTTTGACGGTGATATGTCAAAGGTGGTTTCCGAGCCTATATACGTTCAGAAAATATATGACGCCGTACTTCTCAACCTTCAGGGACTTAAAACAGTCTCTGAGCAGCGCTTCACTCCGTCTATCCCTTCAGGATTTCGCATAGCCGGTATTTCCGAGATCAGATGCAGAAAATTCTTTAACCCGGCTAATATCAACGACCCTTCAAACATGAAGATCACAGCAAATACTACGATATCGGGCGCAAGCTTCGTCTCGGACTCAAACGGCGAGGTATGCGTGACTGGGCCTGACGGAACATTATCCGAACGCCTGCTCTATACTGATACTTCATCGTGCGACAGCAGAGATAAGGGCACTCCGATATTCGGCACTCAGAAGGTCTGCATCTCAGGCCATGTAATAGTCACGCTCGACCTTATACTCATAGATAATTTCGGACGCGAGGTCAGCTTCCCTGTAACTGCTAACGTAAATATCGCAACGCCTGCTTCTCCGCTCCTGCTCACGAGCTTCTTTGAGATGTGCATGCCTTCTGTATTTGATACAGCTTTCCTTCCACGCTTTACGGAGCTGTGCAACATCGGCTGCGAAACACGCCTTGCAACGAACAGCTTTGGCAGAGATCTTAATGTAAACGCAAATGGTGAAATATCTGCAAACCTCATAATCGCACTCTGCGTAAACTGCGAAAAGAAAATAATCGTTCCTGTAGAGCTCTGCGTGCTTTCTACAGGTTTTGTAGAGCTTTCACCTAATACATCACAGGTATGCGCGAACTTCCCTCAGCTCTTCCCTAATCAGATAAACGGTTCTGATGACGAGGATGTCGATGCTGACAGCGACAGCGGTAATGGTTGCGACTCAGGATGCAGGCCTGCCTGCCCTCCGCCGTTCAGCCCAAATCCATGCTGCCCTCCGCCACCGGGATGCTGTGACCCATTTCCTGTTATAGGATAGATGGATATATAGATGATCACGCTTTATGCAGGGTGCCATCAGGCACCCTGCGTCCTATGTATATTCCAGTAGAGGCGGCTGTTATCAAATGTTATGTTATATTCTGACATTTTTATTGTGCCGCCTTTATATTCAGCGCGGAATATTATTTTTTTATCAACAGGCTCAGAGCCCCATCTGAACATCATATCTTCTTTCCATATGCTTCCTCTATATACGTCTTCTTCTGTATTTGACAGTTCATAGATTTCTTCATCTTCGCCGTCTATCCATGCAGTAACTCTTGCAGGAGAACCTTCTACATCAGCTTTCAGCATGAGTCGTTCACCCGGCCAGAATGTATCTTTGCTGCGATCCGTCATTTTTCTGTTTTCATCCCATTTATCTGTATGATATACAGTTCCTTCTATATTTCCGCGGCTCATAACTGTAAAGCTCATATTATCTGTCCCTACACCGAACGGACTGGTTATTACGCATATGACTTTATATCTGCCGCAGGCGGCAGCAGGTATGACATTATTCAGCTTTAAAGGTTCATATTTACCATTCACAGGGATTATTTCAACAGTTTTCTTACTATATATAATATTATCATTTGAGTATATGCTTGTTTCCAGGATCAGTTCCTGCTTCAGTGCATCATCGAATGATATTTCAAGGCTGACAGGATCATATTCATATATATCTGAAGGTACAGTCTTTATATAGCGTATCCACGGAGCATCAGCTATACCTCCTATATAAAAAGTAAGGAACACATGGTTGCTTTCTCTGTCATAATATGGATCGCCACCTTCTGCTGTTCCTCCTGTCGTATCATCTGTCTGCCAGTGCTCGACTGTATATTTTCCATCTTTATAAAATCTCGTGACCGGTTCGTTTAATATTATTCCCCTCTCTGCTTTTATATTACCGTTTTCATCAAGTATGACATCAGCCTTTTCAAACTCACCGTCATTTGCAGGTGTGTGAGTATATTTCCAGAATGACTGTTTCGACGGATCATCTTCATAATCCCAGTAGCTTATATCATATTTTACAAATTCACCTTTACTGAAAACATTAATATCATTCGCATCACTGCCTTCTTCAACATGACGTCCGATCTCTGCATCGTATGTTCTCCATTTTTTTAATGTCGAAGTATCAGAAAAATCATCAGAGATAACGTACATTTTTCTTCCATCCTGTATCGTATATATCGAAAAATCATATATTGCAGATTCTCCTTTATCAAAGTTCAATCTGACAGAAGTTTTTCCGCTATACATCTTTTCGCCCAGAAAGAGCGTTTTATCGGAATCTTCACTTACTTTTAAATAATTATGCTTATCTATAAGAATATTACTGTCATCAACTATATACATTTCAAGTTCAGAAAAGTTTCCTTTGGTGCCTCTGTAGGAATTAAACCCTGCCTTGAAATGACGTTCACCCGAAAAAACAGGTATACTGTATTTCCACTCTGCCGGTATATAACTGAGTGCATAATTAAAGCTTTTTATAGTTCCGTGATGTCCCGCTGATGCAAATTCATCCATAGTATAATTGACAGTATAATTACTGATAGTGTGGGAATTCAGTTTTACCGACGATCCTACGGCTTTCTTGTCATCAGGTATCCTTATATACAGATCCTCAGTGTCGCTGCCTTTTATATCTTCAGTATATTCGACTTCACCCGGCTCACCGCAAATATAGGCAGCATCCTTCATTTTTCTGAAGCTCGTGACCTTTCCCGGTGTTTTGAAGCTTCCCGATATCTTATACGCTGAATCAGATCCCTTAGCCTGCTCTTCGTTTAAAATAACATTTGTGCTGCCGTTTCCGCGTCTGATATATGATAATTTAAGATCGTCTATATACGTATACGTTATCATTTTTCCGCCGTATCCGCCTGTATACAGCTTTATCTGATGTCTTCCGCTCTGAAGTATACGAGGATGGGTGTAATTTCCGTTTCCTGTTTTTCCAGGCGTTTCTTCCCATCTTTCTCCGTCTATTTCAGCATAATTTGAATTTATCTTCCCTGCGCTTTTATTATTTACTATCATATAATCAAACGATATCACGCCTTCCCTGCCCTCCGGGATCTCAAACGAAATGATCGATGAATGATCTACTCCCACATTTCCCGATCCTGTATGCGACGCATAACAATCAGTATAGATCCCGCCTGATGACTGGTAATTTTCAAACGTGAAAAAGCTGTTAATGTCATCATCATCGAAATCTTCTATCTCGTAATCATAAACATCAAAGCTTCCGCTGTCATACACGCTTTCTGAAAGCACCGGCAATGTTCCATGCAATATAGAAGTTCGTTCTTTATATTCATTATCAGATCTAAGCGTATATTCATAGAAATATTCTTTGTCATCATCAAGTTCTGCATCTCGTTCAATATATCCACTCTGCCCTGCAACTGACACAGATGAATAGCCTCGTGCCTTTATCTGGCCGTCATCAGTCTCTAAGTCAACTATCTGTGCTACATAATCATCGTTTTCATTTAAATATTTTATATTACCCTTTCCAATGCTTCCCGCCGGTACGTTACCACCTATAAAATATATATTATAACCACATTCTGTGATCCTCTTTAAAAGGTCATTTTTTTCATCATCCGCCAGTGAGCTAAATATTTTATCATTTTTTATTATTATTATTTTATGATCCTGATCCGCGCCATACCTTACATTTTTCTTAAATACTCTGTAAAGCATTTCAACAGGAGTGATCGGATGCTTTACTACATCATTATCAAGTGCAGCCATCCCTATATATTGTGAATTTCGCCCTGTATGTATAACAGTATAAAGATCTGAGCTGCGCGCATACTCACTGAAGTTATTACAGCCTGCCTTAAGAGACGACTTTGATGCAGAACCGCTTTTTATATCGAAGCTTAAATTAGTACAACGTTCCGGATAACCATGAGTCGGTCCATTACCCCATGTCTGATTATATATCCAGACACACAGTCCACCCAAAGTTACATCTATTTTCTCATTTTCTTCCACACTGTATATTATCTGATCAAACACTGCAGGATCACCATTTTTGTTAGATATCATTATCTTGCTGCTGTAATCGCTTTCCACGCCAAATACTTCGACAGTTACATCATCATGCCCATCATATGAAATTCCTGCATAATTATACTTTCCCTGACTGTTATTCACAGCAAACACTTTCATTCGGTAGCCATTTGTCCTTACTTCCTGCTTTAGCAGCGTTCCCTCGCAGCTGTATATCTGTACAACAGCCTTATAATTAGTCAGCGACGAATTTATATTGTCATAATATACCGGAACATTTACAGCCAGTACCGCAGTTCCATCCACATCTATTCCAATTGTATTCAGCGTCAATTCAGAAATTACTTTTTTACCCTCCTCACGGAATAATTTAGAATCAAGCTTTCCAATATATTTTTCAATTACAGTGCCATTGCTTATATCGAGCAGTACCTTCATGATGCTACCCTGCGGTGTTCTGTAATATGAATCCACCAGTCCGTTCACACGCCTTGATACACCTGATACAGTTCCTTTCCATACTTTTGATATACTGCCTGTATCAAGTGTTATTGCGTATATTCCATTGCTGCAATATGTATATATTACACCGTCATAAACATAATTGTATTGACCGAGCTCATAGTTTATAACCGTCACGGGCACGCCTGTCCTTTTTGACATTACAAGTGTCTTTCCCGATGAAACTATATAGAGGTACTTTTCTGAGTCATCCTGATGCATGAACGCTCGGCTCTTATCAATGTAAAAAAGATCCGATGTTATCAGATAACTCCATATATTATTGCCATTTTCTGCATCGAACGCAGTAAGTGTAAAAGGCTCTTCAGGGTATCCCTTATCCGGATCGCTCCATACAGCATCCATGCAATACATATTTCTGTTGTCAACAGCATAAAGCTCACACTCAAACGCAGTAGACGAACCGTTATAGCCATAATCTCCTCTGTGGCTGAACGTTTCTGTCATTTCTGAACCTTCCTGACTTGTCCTTGACATATCGACTGTTTCAGCAGTAACGTGTGATTCTACACCTTCAGACATAAATTTTTCAAAAAAACTTTCCTTAAGCGCTTTTTCTTCTTCATATTTATCTGACAAAACGATAATATCTGCCTTTTTTGTTTTATGCGCCCCTATCGATACATGCGGTGCTATATTCACTACTTCGCACTTTTTTTCTGCCTCATCGCCGAGTCTCACGGCAGACGCTGTATATTCATCCATAGTACCTTCAGTCCACACATCTCTTACGGCAAGTTTCATATAAAAAACACCTGTGCCTGTTTTTCTGAAGCTTATGCGGGCAGCGCTCCCATCTGTAAGATCTGTATATCCAGGTTCGTTCGAAACAGGTCTGTAATCATCCTCACCCTCATATTTTATAAACCATTCACGCTCAAGTGAGTCGCCATCTGTCTGACTTATGTCCTCAGCTGTAATAACGGCATATCTGCATTTTTCTTCTCGCGTATAAGTATCCGACATATCTATAGCCGCTACAGGCGCTTTGTCTGTCAATACTGTAAAATGATCGTCAAAAACATGGCGGTTCCCCCTTGTATCTGTAGATGTTATCTTATATGAAAGATCAGTATCTGATTCAAAAATACTCATAAATTCAATACTTCCGCTTACAAAACAGTTTTCCTCATCTGCAGCGCACTTCGGACTGCGAGCTATGATATGTTCGCTCCTGAACACCTTATCCTCTCCGTCGTTAAGCATATCTACAGATATTTTTTCCGAAGCATTATCTGCGCTTATTTCAAGTTCAAGCTTACTTAGTGGATATTTGGGATTCTGCGCTGTTTTGAATTCTATCCTCTGAAGCCTGTTCTGCTTTTTTGCTCCCCCGGTCACACTGATAGTCTCAGGAGCTTTATCTATACTTATACGCTGCTTCACAGAATGTTCATCACCATCAAATGTGTAGACCTTCATTTCTATTTCATAACCGCCCGGTTTACTAAAAACAGCCTTTCTCTGATATTTTTCACATTTATCTTTTCTTATAGATACAAACTCGCTTTTTTCATCATCGGTCACAGTAAATGATACTCGCACACTTCCTTCATCATAAAGCTCTTTTATTCCTTTTCGTTCACCATCTACAATGTATTCAGAGGCATCGCTCAATAATACAGTATGACCTTCATACGCTACATACGGCATATTTATCTTTGCAGCAACATCTACACCTTCACTTGCAGTGAGTAAAGATATCTTCTCACCATCAGTATCATCCCCGGTGTCCTGCTGTAATACATCTTCAATATCAGCATCCGGCTCCGTATCACCTTTCGTAATGGTGCCTGCCGACGGCCCCGCCGTCCCGAAAAACATAAGAGCGCACATAGAAATGCATACAACACTCTTCAACATTTTCAGTCTTCTTCTCTTTTTCCCCATGTACCAAACCATTCCTTTCTTTTAGTTGCAATATTTGTATATAGATTACATATATTAACATGGAATGTCAAGATAATTTTCTAATAATTGTAAACTAATGAACGATATTGTATTTAAAGACAGAATATAGATGTAAATTTACGCGGCTTTAGAAATCATAAAAAGCAAGCTCAAAAACAGAAAAAACCGCCGCGCATGCTTTCGCATACGCGACGGTTTCATTCAATTCCCAAATATTAATTCTATTTTGATTCGATATCCTGAGCCGAAAGCACCTGATCGTGCATAGCGTTTCCAGGAGGAACTATAGGGAATACATCACGGTCTGAATCTATATCACATGTGATAACATTTCCCTTGCAGCTTGCTACAGCTTTTTCGAGAGCGTCCTTCAGGCCATCGAGTGTGTTCACTTTGTAGCCATCAAGACCGAACGCTTCAGCAAGCTTTACGTAGTCGATAACGTCAGGAAGCGTAGTTGAAGAATATCTCTTATCAAAGAATAACTTCTGCCACTGACGTACCATTCCGAGAACGTTGTTCTTGAACACTACAGTTATGATCGGAAGCTCCTGCGCAGCTACGGTTGCAAGCTCGTTGCAGTTCATTCTGAAGCTGCCATCGCCTGTAACGTGGATCACCTGCGTGCCAGGGTTTCCGATGCGCGCGCCTATTGCAGCGCCGAGACCGAAGCCCATAGTTCCGAGACCGCCCGATGTAATGAAGTGGTTAGGAGCCTTGAACGGCCAGAACTGAGCTGTCCACATCTGATGCTGTCCTACATCTGTAGCTACTATTACATCGTCGCCAAGCACGTCATGCATGACCTTGAAGATGTTTTCAGGAACGAACTCGTCAGGAGCTACAGTCGAAGGCTTTCTGAAAGAATCTATCTTTGCGAGCCATTCAGGATGCTCGCTCTTGTCGATCTCTGAGATCACCTTTTCGAGTATCACATTTATATCGCCGACGAGAGCGCTGTCTACAAGCACGTTCTTGTCTATCTCGGAGTTATCTATGTCTATCTGTATGATCTTTGCGTTTTTAGCGAAGCTGTTTACGTCGCCCGTAACTCTGTCGCTGAAACGCGCGCCTATCGCGATAAGCAGATCTGCGTTGTACACTGCCTGATTCGCTTCCTTTGAACCGTGCATTCCGACCATGCCGAGAGAGAGCTTGTGGTCTCTCGGAATAGCTCCGAGATTCATCAGCGTTGAAACAACAGGCGTATCAGCCTTTTCAGCCAGCTTTACAAGCTTATCTGAAGCCTTTGCCGTTATAACGCCGCCGCCCGCATATATGAGCGGGCGCTCAGCTTTATTTATGCTCTCAGCAAGAGCCTTTATGTCAGCATCGTTGAAAAGCTCAGGCGGTTCTGCCGGCTGGGCCGGCGTCTCCGGAGTGTATTCGCATAATTTTACCATCAGATCCTTCGGGACGTCTACCAGTACAGGACCCGGACGGCCGCTCCTTGCAATATTGAAGGCTTCTCTGATGCATGTCGCGATATCCTCTACCCTGCTCACAAAGAAGTTGTGCTTTGTGATCGGAATAGTGATGCCCGCGATGTCTACCTCCTGGAAAGAATCCTTTCCAATGAGGCTCAGCGGTACCTGACCCGTGATAACGACCATAGGGATGGAATCCATAAATGCTGTCGCTATACCGGTAACAGTATTTGTAGCTCCCGGACCGCTCGTAGCAAAGGCGACGCCGACCTTGCCCGTCGAACGCGCATAACCGTCGGCGGCGTGAGTCGCGCCCTGCTCGTGGCTCGTGAGTACGTGTTTTATTTCGTCTCTATAATCATATAACGCATCATATAACGGCATGATCTGCCCGCCGGGATAGCCGAATATAGTATCGACACCCTGCTCGCGCAGGCATTCCATTATGATTTTTGAACCTTTTATTTCCATTATTAAACCTGCTAAGTTGTTACGACTGAAGCTTTTATTTTTAAAGTTGTTACCTTAAAAAGTTATTACTTCTCGTCGCTCCAGCAGTACATCTTTCTGAGTTCCTTACCAACTTCTTCAAGCTGATGAGAAGCGTGGATCTTTCTTGAAGCGAGGAAGTGCTGTCTGCCTACCTTGTTTTCCATGATGAAGTTTCTTGCGAAAGTACCGTCCTGAATTTCTGAGAGGACCTTCTTCATTTCCTTCTTAGTGTCTTCAGTGATGATCCTCTTACCGATCTCGTAATCACCGAATTCAGCAGTGTTAGAGATAGAGTTTCTCATTTCAGTGAAGCCTCCATGATAGATCAGGTCAACGATAAGCTTCATTTCGTGGATGCACTCAAAGTAAGCGTTTCTTGGGTCATAACCAGCTTCAACGAGAGTTTCAAAACCGGCCTGCATGAGGGCAGTTACACCGCCGCAGAGGACAGCCTGTTCACCGAAGAGGTCTGTTTCTGTTTCTGTCTGGAATGTAGTTTCGAGGATAGCTGCTCTTGCGCCGCCGATGCCTGCGCCGTAAGCTAAAGCGAGATCCTGAGCCTTACCAGTTGCATCCTGATATACAGCTACGAGGCAAGGAACACCCTTACCTGCAACGTATTCGCTTCTTACTGTGTGACCAGGTCCCTTAGGAGCGATCATAGTAACATCTACGTCAGCAGGTGGTACGATAGTCTGGAAGTGGATGTTGAAACCGTGAGCGAACATGAGCATGTTGCCCGGCTTAAGGTTTGGAGCAATGCTTTCTTCATATATAGCCTGCTGCTTTTCATCCGGTGTAAGGATCATGATGATGTCTGCAGCTGCAGCAGCTTCAGCAGCAGTAGCTACCTTGAGTCCTGCTTCTTCAGCGACTTTCCATGACTTTGAACCTTCATAAAGACCAACGATAACGTTTACGCCGCTTTCCTTAAGGTTGAGCGCGTGAGCGTGACCCTGGCTGCCGTAACCGATGATAGCTACAGTTTTACCGTCTAAAAGTGAGAGATTGCAATCATTCTGATAAAAGATCTTTGCCATTTTCTTTTCCTCCATATGTAAAAAGAATTTATAAAAAATAATTATTAAGCAGTTTAAATTTGATTTTTCTTCTGCTGTATTTATATACAAACCGGTCATACCAATCGGCTTATAAGCTTTGTTTTTCAATAACTGCGAGTATCATGAAATTCATATTCCGCAGTTTAGGCAAGTATACCGCAATACACGGAATATATCAATACAATAAATAAAGTAATATGAATAAATTCCTCAAAGCTGCATCCCTCACGGGATGAGTATTCGGCGCCGCAGCGTCGGACCGTGTATCCGCCGGGCGGATCCACTGTGATCATTTATTTATTGCGGTCATTATTCATTAATGCTGTAATAATCACGGTTCAAGTAATCGCATCTGCTGCCCTGAGCCGACCCTCGGCTCTCCAGCCTTTCGGTTATCATGTCGCGCACGCGCCACCAGCTCATGCCCCAGTTGCAGAAAACAGTGTTTTCCTCAGGCGCTCTGCTTACGAGACGCTGGACTATCATATCAGGTGAGATGTTTTCAAGAAACATTACTGCGCGTTCTGCGTATTCCTCAGGAGATATTATCGTAAACTCTCCGTTTTCATACTGGCGCGCCATTTCAGTGCCTTTTTCTATATACAGCGAATGGAGCTTCACCTGCTCGACTCTGAGAGCTGTAAGTATGCGCGCCGTTTCAACAGCGTCTGTGTCATCGTCCCATGGAAGGTCGAGTATTACGTGGGCGCATACGTCAAAGCCGAAGCTGTGTATGCGCAGCACTGCGTCTATGAACTCCGCAAAACCGTGCCCGCGGTTTATTTTTTTGAGCGTGTGCGGGTTTGAGCTTTGGAGACCGAGCTCTATGCTCACGTCCTTTCCTGATGCCTGTGCCATCTCATTTAACTCATTGAGATACCTGTCAGATATGCAGTCGGGACGCGTCGATACACATATTTCGACTATCCCATCTACTGATGCAGCTTCTTCCATATACTGCCTGAAGCTTTCCAGCGGCAGATATGTGTTTGAGAAGTTCTGAAAGTATGCAGTAAACTTTGATGCTCCGTATCTCTTCCCTATATATTCCATATTTTTAACGAGCTGTTCACTTACTGACAGTGTGTCAGAAAGATTTTCGAAGCCCGTTCCTGCTTCTCCGCAGAATGTGCAGCCGCCTGTTCCCAGACTGCCGTCTCTGTTTGGACACGATACCGGGATGTTGACCGGAAGCTTGTATACCTTTTCACCGTATTTCTCGCGCATCGCTTCAGCGTAGCTTCTGTATAAAGACATTTTCACCTGCCTGCCCGCAGTCCGGGACCGCGATTCCCGCATTTATTGATATTGCTTGCTAAAAGTATCAAAAAAAGAGCCGTCTCTTTAATCGAGACGGCTCTGATGATTTTTAAGCAATAAGTACGTTTTACTTGTTTATGATCTCATACTGTCTTACTGATGCATCAAGATCTTCAAGATCTGCGCTCAGGCTTACCATGAAATCGATAGAATATTTCTCTGAAATATTCTGGAGCTTCTTAAGGAATTCAGGCAGATCACGAACTGTGATGTCAGCATGCTTTAAAATGCTGTCGATGAATATTTCCTGAATATCATAGTTTGAACTGATAATACCATATATAAATCCGACGTATTCATCGATATTAGTTACATATTCAAACTCGTCCATAACGATCATTCTGATCTCACGGTCGAGGTCATGCTTCAGTCTGTCATCTTTGATAATGAATACGATGCTGCCGTCTTTTTCCTGGCTTGCCTGGTTAGCTGCATCTACCATCATCTTTGTTTTGCCCGTTCCCTTACGTCCTACGATAAGCTTTACCATCTGTAGTCGCCTCCTTTTCTAATTAGTACACTAACGGATTAACCTTATTATACTATCTCGAAAAGAAAAGAACAATATTAAAAAAATATTTAGTTGTAAATTTTTACTCAATATCTCACATCCTGACATCAGGACATTGAAGATCAGTTAATTTCTAACCTCGTTCTCTGCCGCCAGCCTGAGCTGCCCGCACGCTGCCGAGATATCGCTTCCAAGCTCGCGCCTTACAGTTACCTCTATGCCTCTGGCATCAAGGACTGCGGCGAACTTTTCTGCGTGCTTTCTCGCGCTTCCTCTGAAATCCTTTTCGCTTACGCGATTCAACGGTATCAGATTTACGTGACACAGCATTCCTCTGAGCCGCGCCGCAAGCTCTGCTGCGTTTTCCATCGAGTCGTTCACACCCTCTATGAGAGCGTATTCAAAGGTTACCCTTCTGTGAGTCTTTTCTGTATATTTCCTGCATACAGAAAGCAGTTCATTCATTGTGCAGCTTCTCGCCACCGGCATAAGCTTCAGTCTGATCTCGTCAGACGGAGCGTGAAGGGATACAGCGAGATTTACCTGCGGCATATCTTCAGCGAATCTCATTATTTTTTCTGTGAGACCGCATGTAGATACTGTAATATTTCTGAGACCGATATTCAGTCCCTTTTCTTCATGAAATATATTCAGCGCACGAATAAGCTCATCGTAATTATCGAACGGCTCGCCCGTTCCCATAACTACTATGTGACCTATGCGCTCTCCGGTGTCTCTTTCCATGGCTGATACCTGATCCACCATCTCGCCGGCGTTGAGCCCGCGTTCAAGACCGTTTATGCCTGAAGCGCAGAACGCGCATCCCATGCGGCAGCCCGCCTGCGATGATATGCAGGCTGTATTGCCGTACTTGTACTTCATGAAGACACTCTCTACCGCGTGTCCGCCGCGCACGCCGAACAGGTATTTTTTTGTACCGTCAGTAGCTGACTCCTGCTTTCGCATCAGCCTGACCGAGTTTATCTCGGCGCAGCTTTCAAGTTTTTCTCTTAATGGTTTTGACAGCTCTGTTATCTCATCAAAGGAGCCCGCTCCCTGATACAGCTTTCTGAACACCTGATCTGCGCGGAACTTCTTTTCGCCTATAGACTCAAAGAATTCCCGCATCTGATCGTATGTCATATTTTTGAGCTGTTTTTTTGCGTTTTCGCCGCTGATAACGTCCACAGCCTAAGCTTCGACTTTCTCAACGCCTATTCCGGCCTCACGACCGTTGAGCTTGAATGTTTCAAGCGCTGCATCAGTATACTCGAGAGACTCTGCAAGCGTCTCGCTCATTATATATTCTCTGTGAGCCTCAAATGCTGCCTTGAGCTCGTCATTGCAGTTTACGCTGATGATGATGTTGTCCATCATATCGAGGTCCTTCTGCTTTCTCATCTGCTGTACTTTAGAGATGAGCTCTCTTGCAAGACCCTCAGCCTCAAGCTCAGGAGTTACCTTAGTATCAAGGATAACGAATACGCCTCTGTCAGCGCCAACGGCAAAGCCGTCCTTTGCTGATATCCTTACTTCAACAAGCTCTTCCGTGATATCCACATCCTCACCGCCGAGAGTAAGCGTAAGCTTACCGTCAGCCTGAAGCTGAGCTATCATAGCCTTTGCATCGCCTGCGGCGAGCACCTTGCCGAATTCCTTTATATTCTTTCCGAGAACAGGACCCGCTTTTCTGAAGTCAGGCTTCAGGCTGTAGTCCATGAATGTATCTATATTCTTCTCGAAAACTACTTTCTTTACATTGAGTTCCTCAAGGATAAGAGGTACCATGTTGCCGATCTCAGCCTCGTACTTGCCGTCAACGAGTATTTCTGTCAGCGGCTGTCTTACCTTGATCTTTTCCTTTTCTCTTTCGCCTCTGCCGAGAGCTACGATAGTTCTTACGAGATCCATCTTCTTTTCGAGCTCTTCGTCGATAAGGCTCTCCGCGCACTCAGGGAAGTGCGCGAGATGAACTGAATATTCGCCTGTGAGCTTTGTATATATCTCATCAGAAATGAATGGAGCAAACGGAGCAGACAGAAGTACCACACCCTTAAGTATTTCATAAGTAGTGAGATATACAGACTTCTTATCCTCAGTCATTTCCTCTGCATAGAAACGTCTTCTTGCTCTTCTGATATACCAGTTTGACAGATCATCTGCAACGAAGTCAGTAATGTTCTTTACTACCTTCATGTGCTCGTAATTGTCCATGTCTGTTGTAGCTTCCTTAACGAGACGGTTGAAGCGTGACAGGATCCATCTGTCGAGCTCAGGTCTGTCAGCAGGAGCTACATTTAAAGAAGCTACATCTATATTATCCTGATTTGAGTACAGAACGAAGAAATTGTATACATTTCTGAGAGTTCCGAAGTACTTGCTCTGTATCTCTGCAACGCCGTCCTCGTCGAATCTCGTAGGAGTCCACGCAGGCGACGTATAGAGCAGATACCATCTTGCTACGTCTGCGCCGTACTTGTCAAAGAGTGCGAACGGATCTACTGTGTTGCCCTTTGACTTTGACATCTTCTTGCCTTCCTTATCAAGGATAAGGTCGTTTACGAGAACATTCTTATATGGAGCCTTGCCCATAATAAATGTAGAAATCGCAAGCAGCGAATAGAACCAGCCTCTTGTCTGGTCTATGCCCTCGCAGATGAAGTCCGCAGGGAAGCATTCTTCGAATTCTTCCTTGTTTTCAAACGGATAATGCTGCTGAGCGAAAGGCATCGAGCCGCTGTCGAACCAGCAGTCCATTACTTCAGGGATCCTCGTCATAGTCTTGCCGCACTCAGGGCATGTCAGATGAACGTCATCTACATACGGTCTGTGAAGCTCTATGCTCGTATCGATCTTTTCCTGCGCCTTGTCTACGAGTTCCTGACGCGAACCGATGCACTCTATATGACCGCATTCGCATCTCCATACAGGTATCGGAGTTCCCCAGTATCTGTTTCTTGAGATAGCCCAGTCCTTTACGTCAGCGATCCAGTTGCCGAAACGACCTTCGCCTACGAAAGGAGGCTGCCAGTTTACAGTGTTGTTATTTTCAACTAACTGATCTCTCAGCTTAGTCATTTCGATATACCAGCTCGGCTTAGCATAGTAGATGAGCGGAGTTCCGCATCTCCAGCAGTGCGGGTAATTGTGCTCTACCTTTTCCTTTGAGTAAAGCTTGCCCTCGCCTGCGAGGTACTTTATAATCTCGACGTCAAGGCCGTCCTCCATTACGAAGTGGCCCTTCCACGGTGTATCTGTGTACTTTCCGTCCTCGCCTACAGGGTTAGGAACAGGAAGGTCGTATCTGCGGCCTGTCTGGTAGTCGTCGTCACCGAAAGCAGGAGCAGTATGAACGATGCCCGTACCTTCTACAGTGTCAACGTAATCAGCTACAGTAACGAAGAACGCTTTCTTGCCTGCAGGCATCTGGATGAACGGCATGAGCTGTTCGTATTCCTGGTACTCGAGGTCCTTGCCCTTCATTTCTTCGAGAACTGTGTATGTGCCTTCGCCGAGGTTCTTGTCTGCGAGGACTTTTGCTACGACGTATATCTCGCCGTCCTTTTCGGCTCTGATGTAGTCTATGTCAGGACCTACAGTAAGAGCTACGTTTGAAGCGAGAGTCCACGGAGTGGTCGTCCATGCGAGGAAGTATTCGTTGTCAGTACCCTTTCTCTTGAACTTTGCAGTTACGGTATTTGTCTTGACCATCTTGTAGCCCTGCGCTACCTCGTGAGAAGCGAGGCCTGTTCCGCATCTCGGGCAATACGGAAGGATCTTGTGTCCTTCGTAGATCATGCCTGCGTCAAAGAATTTTTTGAGTATCCACCAGCCTGATTCGATGAAGTTGTTGTCGAGAGTGATGTACGGATTGTCGAGGTCTACCATGTAGCCCATGCGCTTCGTCATCTTCCTCCAGAGTCCTTCATATTCGAATACAGACTCGCGGCACTTTTCGTTGAATTCCTTTATGCCGTACTTTTCGATGTCCTGCTTGCCTGACATCTTGAGCTTCTTTTCTACTTCGATCTCAACAGGAAGACCGTGAGTATCCCAGCCGGCCTTTCTCTTTACCTTAAAGCCCTTCATAGTCTTGTAGCGGCATACTGAATCCTTCAGCGTTCTTGCGATGACGTGATGGATACCAGGCTTGCCGTTAGCTGTCGGAGGGCCCTCATAGAATACGAATGAAGGCTGACCTTCGCGTTCGTCTATGCATTTCTGCAGAAGATCGTCCTTTTCCCATTTATCGGACTGTTCGTTCTGAACCTCCGCAATAGGTTTTTCTGATAAATTTTCAAACATTACATTTTCCTTTCAGATATAGCTGTAATAAACTAAAAAATCCCTGCATCCGAAGATGCAGGGACGATGAATTACCGCGGTACCACCCTGATAGCGTTTATATTCTATATAAAACGCCTCTCAAGCCTGTGTAACGTACAGTGACGTGTCGGCTTACGCGCCCTGTCTCTCAAAACAAGGTTTCAGCGGACCGGCTCGGGAATGATCTTCGCTGTCAGTTTCATCTGCGGACTCTCACCTTAAACCGCTTCTCTGTAAGACTCTGCCAACGCTACTGTTTCCGTCTCAGCCTTTAACATATATTGATATTGTGCCGTAAAATAAATTCCGGCGACCTATTGAATTCTATTTTAACCTTAGAATTTGAAATGTCAACCGGAAATTTATTTATTTACGATATTTTCTTTTTAATTCTACTTCAGGGAATCAGAATCAAACAGATCATCTTCCAATTTTCTGTCTTTAAAGAACGACCAGTCGCATACCTCACCGTTCTCGTCAAATGCATCTGATACGAGATCTGATTCTGTCACGTCCATTATGTATACATGAGAACCGTTTCTTACTGAGCTGTCATATGAATTCCACAGGTTATGAGCTATCTCGTTAGCCTGCTCCTTTGAATCAAACAGCTGAGTGCGTATCATGTCGTTATAGCCTGACTGGTCGTTTATCAGTATATAACGCTTTTCTTTTGACGGTCTGCGGATTATTATCCTGTCGTTCTTAAAGAGAGCTATGACCTCCTTGTCGTCCTCAGTCACGCCCATTTCATCCATCCAGAGCTTCGAGATATTTATCTTTCCGCTCACTCTGCCTGAACCGTTTTTACTGAATATCATATTCAGATTTCTTTTATCTTCCACTTGTCATACCTGTATTTCCGACGCCGTCACCGAGTGAGCGGCGCTGCGCCTTAAACTGAGGTATCATCTGACATATTGCAGAATGCTTCTTGAAATATGTCCCGAAGACTATCTTGCTGCAGTCTTAGCTTCTGAAACAGTTTCTACAGCTTCGTACTCGCCCTTCATTTCCTTCTGGAGCTTAGCGTAGTTTACTTCATCGAGTCTGATGCATGCGATCAGTCCAGGCTCGTTTTCAACTCTGCCCCCGATAACAGCAGCGCATTCCTTAAGAGCGTCAGCATATAACTTAACGTCAGACTTAGTCATGAGAGCAGCTTCCTTCATCTCAACTTCAGCAGTCTTTACAGAAAGTACAGATGGCTGTGCGAATGCATCGCCTGCTTCGTAACCGAAAGTGATCTGTGCCATAGTTCCGTTTGTTCTTGTTAATTCGATAGTCTTCATGATGATATACTCCTTAATTACTCTTACAATGTTTTAATATCTGGTTTAATCCGATTTGGTTTTATTAATTAATGGTTTTGTTTTTGTTTCGGCGAGCTCCGTACCAGTCGGTACGACTCAACCTGTAACTGTATGATACCGCCAATTATGTGTCGGTACAATTGTACAAAAAGGTCACTCTTAAAATAGGCCTTTTTTTGCGTTTTTCTGTAATTTTATGTAAGAATGAATTCCATACTGCGCCCGCCCGCGGGCCCTCGAAATATGTATATCCTTTGAAAACAAACGGGCTCAGGCGTTTTTGCATTAATTTACCTGAACCCGCATATTATTTGTATAGCATATAATATTATACTTTTTGGCTACTGACCTTTTTGGTCAATATCGACCGATATTACTTGTTATTTTCAATAAAATCAGCAAGACCATCGAGCCAGTCGCCCTCAAAGAGCTCGATCATTCCTGCGTCTACCGCTGCTGCAAGCTTAGGGTCTACAGGGATCTTTGCTACGTTAGGGATGTTGTACTTTTCTGCGATCTCGTCTACATGGCTCTCGCCGAATATCTTGTGTTCCTGTCCGCAGTCAGGGCACTTGAAATAAGACATGTTTTCTACGATGCCGAGTACGGGGATCTTCATCATTTCTGCCATCTTTACGGCTTTTTCTACTATGAGA
>CAVGTL010000011.1:0-29813 GCA_963632005.1 Succinivibrio sp. | reverse complement strand
TATCGTAAAAAAAAGTATATTATAGATTAATCGGGGATTTTTACGGGGAAATTTCTCTGATAATTTTAAATTCTGTAAGCAGTATTGTTAGAGATTAAATTATATTAAGGAAATTTAAAGTATGAAAGCAAAAACATTTATAAAATTTTTTCTGAGCTTTTTAGTTCTGTTTACACTTATTTTCATACCTGTGGTAAAGGGCGTCTCAAATATCAACATTTTTAAACCTTCAGACGGTACCACTGATGGTGCATTGGAGGATCAGATGGACGTAGGTGTTCTTGTTTCGCCTGACAGTGAATTTTTTAATGCGTTTACTGATGTAAACCGCGTAAATGTACTTATGGTAGGAATAAACCAGAATATGACAGATACTATAATGCTTGTAAGCTGGAATATGGATACTAATAAGATCGATATAATATCAGTTCCTCGTGATACTTATTATGAACGTAAAGGCTACAGCAGCCCGGCGCAGAAAAAGATAAACGCAGCATACGGTGCAGAGGGAATAATCGGAACGGCAAATTCTGTAAGTGATGTGCTTTACGGTATCCCTATCAATTATTATGCCGTAGTGGATTATGATTCAGTAAGGACTATAGTTGACGGTATAGGCGGTGTTCCTGTAAATGTAGAAAAGGCCATGAAATACGATGACCCTACAGATACGCCTCCATTGCATATCAATATACCTGCAGGTGAACAGGTCCTTGACGGCGATCACGCAGTTCAGTATCTGCGTTACAGAAAGGGCAACCACGGCGGTGGTTATGCAGAGGGAGATATCGGTAGAGTCAAGGCACAGCAGGAATTTGTCAAATCAGCATTCAAGCAGGCTCTCGACCACGGTCTTATAGATTCTGTAAAGCTGATAACTAAAAATGTAGAGTCAGACATAACTGTAGGTGCAGCTACAAAGTTTGCGCTTAAGGCTGTCGGTCTGGACAGTGATGCTATATCTACTTATACTCTTCCGGGTGTAGGTCAGTACATCGGTAACGTATCTTACTTTATCCAGGATAAGGATGAGACAAAGGATATGCTCAGAGAGATATACGACCCCCAGCCAACAACAGATGATGGAGCATTAAGCAGCGACGAGGGCAGCAATGCTTCACAGTAGCGCAGGCCTGCCTGCGTAAAATGCGCGGTGACGCGCGTCCCGGTAATATTTGATAATTAAAATTTATTTATTAATTTTTATTATGACTATTTATGTAATTGTGTAATTTCGGAGGAAGAAATGTCAAACGAAGAAAAAATCATGGACAGAGACCTTGGTCTCGAACTCGCTCGTGTAACTGAGACTGCAGCTATAGGCTGTGCAAAATGGATGGGTCGCGGCGACAAGAATTCTGCAGACCAGGCTGCTGTTACAGGCATGAGAAAAATGTTTGAAACTGTTAATATCGACGGTGTTGTAGTTATCGGTGAAGGTGAAAAGGACGAGGCTCCTATGCTTTACATAGGCGAAAAGATCGGTATAGGCGGTCCTGACGCTGACGCAGTAGACATCGCGGTAGATCCTCTGGATGGAACTACATCAACTGCCAAGGGCATCGCAAACGCTATTTCTGTAATCGCTATCGCGAAGAGAAATCACCTTTTCCACACTAAGAATTACTACATGGAAAAGATCGTTGTAGGTCCTAAGGCAAAGGGTACTATAGATATTACAAAGCCGCTTAAGGAAAACCTTGCAAACGTTGCAAAGGCTCTCGATAAGAGCGTTGAAGAGCTTACAGTAACAATTCTGGAAAGAGACCGTCATAAGGACATAATCGCTCAGTGCCGTGAGGCAGGCTGCAGAGTAAAGCTCTTCAGAGACGGTGATGTAGGCGCTGCTATCTCAACATGCTATGATGACAGCGGCGTTGATATGATGGTAGGTATCGGAGGATGCCCTGAGGGTGTTCTTGCTGCTGCTGCGCTCAAGTGCCTCGGCGGCGAGATACAGGGAAGACTGTATGCTCACACTGCTGCAGAGATAAAGCAGGCTCAGACAGACCCTGAATACTACAGAGTCCTCACTACTGACGATCTCGCTGCAGGCGACGACGTATTATTTATCGCCACAGGCGTTTCAGATGGCGACATGCTCAAGGGCGTACGTTTCCTCGGAAACAACAGAGTAAAGACTGATACTGTAGTAATGAGAAGCGCTTCAGGTACTATAAGATTCATCGAGGCTATCCACGACATGAACAAGAAGCCTTCTTATGCTCAGAACGATGGCAAAGAAATAAAGTAGTACGCAGTACGCTGATAAAGTAATATCTCATTCATTTCTATCTATTGATTCATTTTCTGAAAAATTAAAAATATGCTGTATTGTTCTCTGAAAATGAATATTCAGAAAGGTGTTTAATGAAAAAAATAACAAGCGCTGAGCTCGACGGCATGAAGATCGCCGAGCTCAGAGTGCTTGGCGCTGAGCTGAAGCTCGAGGGCGCCGACACTCTGAAGAAGCCGGTACTGAGGCAGGCGATAAAGGACTATCTGGCATCGCTTGAAGAACAGAAAGCCGGAAGAAAAAAGAAATCAGCGGTCGAAGAAAATTCTGGTGCAAATGACCCTGCTGCCAATTCAGGCAAGGTCCGCGCAGCGCGCAAAACAGAAAGATCTTCAACAGTAAAGGCTGATAAAAAAACGTCTGCAGCTGAAGAAAAACGGGCCGCAGTAAGAAAAACTAAAAATACTGACAAAAATGATAAGATCTACAAAAAAGAGAGAACTCTTCCAAAGGAAGAGCAGATAGACTTTGCTGAAGTTCAAATAAAGCCAGCTGCTGTAAATGAGGCAGGAGTTAACGCGGATAACATGGAATCTCATAACAGCGCTGCATCATTTGAAGAAAAAAATGATGATACGGCTCGATCTTCAGCAGTGAAAACTCAGGTCGATGCCGGAAACGGTGATGATCAGGGTGAACGAAGCGGAAACAGACAGGATGCGGAAAGCGCGCCAAGACACGAAAGACATGAACATAGAACGGATCACAGATCTGAAAAAAACGAACAGAAATATTCTGAAGAAGAAAGACCTGTAGTTACAGGAATTCTTGATATTGCTGAAGGCGGATTCGGATTTCTAAGATTTGATAATTTTCTGACCAGTGATAAAGACATTTATGTATCTCCAACGCAGATCAGGCGTTTTAATCTCAAAAAAGGCGATAAAATAAAAGGCATAACAAGGAGACCGAACGAAGGAGAAAAATTCGGCGCTTTATTGTATGTAAATACTGTAAACGGCGATGAACCGGGCGTTTCCATGCGCAGACCGAATTTCGAGGATCTCACTCCGATATTCCCTTATGAAAGAATACGTCTCGAACATTCGAGAACAGACCTCACTACAAGGATAATAGATTTAGTAGCGCCTATAGGCAAGGGGCAGAGAGGCCTTATAGTAGCGCCTCCTAAGACGGGTAAAACAGTTCTGCTGAAAAAGATAGCGACCACTATTGAACAGAATTATCCTGATATAAAGGTAATAGTCCTTCTCGTTGATGAAAGACCTGAGGAAGTTACCGACATGAAGGAATCGATAAACGGCGATGTTCTGTATTCTACATTTGATGAGCAGGCGGAGCACCATGTAAAGGTCGCTGAAATGGTACTTGCTCACGCTGAAAGACTTGCGGAGCACAAAAAGGATGTAGTAATACTTCTGGATAGTATAACGCGCCTGGCGCGTGCGTATAATATGGTCGTTCCTTCTTCGGGCAAAACGCTTTCCGGAGGTATCGATCCGGGCGCTCTTCACAAGCCTAAGAAATTTTTCGGAGCAGCCCGTAAGCTGCGTGAGGGCGGAAGTATCACTATACTGGCTACTGCGCTCATAGAGACGGGAAGCCGTATGGACGATGTAATATTTGAGGAATTCAAGGGGACGGGCAATATGGAGCTCCACCTTGACAGAAAGCTCTCAGAAAAGCGCATATTCCCTGCAGTAAGTTTGAATAGATCAGGTACGAGAAGAGAAGATCTGCTTCTTGACCAGCAGGAAATGGAAGCTATCTGGAAGATACGCCGCGCGATGGCCAATCAGAACTCTCAGGAAGTAACTGAGAGCATAATAGAAAATCTTTCAAGAACGAGATGTAATGCTGATTTTATAGAAATTATTCTGAAAACTAAGGTACTGGGGTAAAAAATCTGTTATCATATCATCAGATTTTAAAAAGCTGCCAGGCAGCTGTGCAGCAAAGTTATGTGTATTCGAAAAGGAATTAGTAAAAAATGGATTTCAGCAAAATATTTATAAAGGACGCAAATCCTACGAAGATGGGCGGTCAGGCTGTCATGGAAGGCATCATGATGAAGGGAGCCGACCGTACCGCTATAGCAGTCCGCCGGGCGGACGGAACTATAAACGTAAAGGAACAGCCGCTCAAGCCTAAAAGCAAATGGATGAAAATTCCAATTATACGCGGCGTGGTGGTATTCGTCGACTCACTGGTGACGGGTGTGAGCACGCTTATGTACTCGGCTGAGGTGCTTGAGGAGGATATCCCTGATGAAGAGGACTATACTCCGGGCAAATTCGAGTCATGGCTTCAGAATAAGTACGGCGACAAGGGAGTTTTTAATTTCCTGTTATATTCATCTGTATTTATAGCGCTGGCGGTATCTATCGGACTTTTTGTACTGCTGCCGACGTGGCTCGTCGGACTTTGCGGTCATATCATAAAGAACCCGATAGCGCTTAATCTCATAGAGGGCGTTATGCGAATAATAATGTTTGTTATTTACATAGCTGCCATATCGCAAATGAACGATATAAAGCGAGTGTTCCAGTATCACGGCGCGGAACACCAGACGATACACTGCTATGAAAACGGACTGGAGCTGACGCCGGAAAACTGCGCGTCGTTTGAGACGCTGCATCCGAGATGCGGAACGAGCTTCCTGATGTTCGTAATGATAATCAGCCTGCTCCTGTTTTCATTCCTCGGCTGGCCTAATGTATGGATACGTCTGATTTCAAGGCTCGTACTTATACCTGTAGTCGCAGGTCTCTCATACGAGCTGCTCAGATGGGCAGGTAGCAGCGAGTCTATGGTAGTCGAGGTACTGAGTGTACCGGGTCTTCTTTTGCAGAAGCTGACGACTAAAGTTCCTGACAAGTCGATGCTTGAAGTTGCTATAGTAGCAGTAAATGTCTGCCTGAGCGACAACGAGCCGGCAGAAAGGATATATGACGTTGATTCACATGGAAATGTAATAACACGTGAGGATGCGCCTGGCGCATCAGAAGACGGTGGAGCCGCAGAAGCTGAAGTTGACGGGAAAGCAGCTGCTTATGATCTGCAGCAGTCAGACAGCGAAAAGGCGGGTGAGCAGTAATGATATCATTCGGTCAGATACTTGACATAGGTATAAAGACGCTTAAGCAGGCAAATATAGCGGACGCTGAACGCGACGCAAATCTGCTCCTTCAGTACATGATGCATGAGGACAACAAGTTTATATTCCTGCATCGTAACGACGGAACTGACGAATCCCACGCTGATGAGTATTTCGCGCTTATAGACCGCAGAGCTGCAGGCGAGCCGCTGCAGTATATAACCGGCTCGCAGGAGTTCATGGGACATGAGTTTGAGGTCAATGAATCTGTACTCATACCGCGTCAGGACACTGAAACAGTCGTAGAGTTTGCCATAGAGCAGGCAGGAAAAATGAAGAAGTGCGGTTCCGTTCTCGACATGTGCTGCGGCAGCGGTGCGATAGCGGTATCCATGGCAAAGGCACTGCCTAAGGCTGACGTGACTGCATGTGACTGCAGTGCAGAGGCACTTGAAACTGCAAAACGCAACGCTGTTAAGAACGGCGTAGAAAAGCATATAGATTTTAAACAGACTGATATGTTTGAAATCGAAAAGCGCGGGAAAATAACTCATATCAAAGGAAAATTCGATATGATAATCAGCAATCCGCCTTACATACCGAGGGCTGTTATAGAAACTCTTCAGCCTGAGGTGAGAGATCACGAGCCTATGCTGGCTCTTGACGGCGGTGAGGACGGTCTTGATTTTTACAGGATAATATCGCGCGATGCGTGCGGTCATCTGAAAAAAAGAGGTATGCTCATAATGGAGATCGGGCACGATCAGGGTGAGGCTGTAGTAGGTCTGCTGCGTGATATGTGCGCTTATGCTGATATAGAGGTACATAAGGATCTGGCGGGACACGACAGGATCGTAAGCTGTACGCTGGCATAGGCGTAGTCGTGTAGGCGTAAGCCTGTGGGGCCGCGGGCGGCCGCTCGTGTGAGGTCTCATTACTGCCGGAAAAATGTATTTTGTATTCATCAAAAAACATAATTTTCAAAAAAACTGTTGATGGGCTGGGAAGACTGTGTTATTATAGTTAGGCTAATTAACGTATATCTAAAATAAAACGTGGGTTCAATATATACTTCACGCGGAAAGAGGTGCAACATGAGACAGGGAATACATCCTGATTACAAAGTATGCAAGGTAACATGCGCTTGCGGAAATACTTTTGAAACTAAATCTATGAAAGAAGAAATGAGACTTGACATCTGCTCAGCATGCCATCCATTCTTTACTGGCCAGCAGAAGTTTATCAACCGCGGCGGTCGTGTTGAAAAGTTCAAGAAAAAGTTCAATCTCGAATAGAAAATTCAGAAAATTCAACAAATCTAAAGCCGGAATGCTATATTCCGGTTTTTTTAATATGAAATTTAGAATAATTAGAAAAATCAACATGTTAAAGACGATCAGCGATTTTCTTATGCGCTGTTTCGTGTTATACTGTTAATGTATGCGCAGCGCATAGTTATGAATACTGCGGAGCATTTTGCCAATGACCGTGTGCGTTTAGGCGATGTTCAGCGCAGGGCGCTGCATGGAAGGAATAATTGATCATTATAGATTCAGGAGCAGATTATTATGTATGATAAACTCGATTTTATTCAGGAGAAATACGAAGAGCTCAGTCTCAAGGTATCTGATCCGGATGTAATTGCTGACCAGGCTAACTGGCAGAAATATGCAAGAGAGCTCGGCGAGATGGAGCCGATAGTTCAGAAATATACGGAATACAAAAAGGCTGTAGAGGGCATTCAGGAAGCTAAGGAAATACTTGCTGACAACAGCTCTGATGAAGAGATGCGTGAGCTTGCAAAGATGGAGCTCTCTGATCTCGAGGAAAGCAAGGAGACTCTTGAGGAGGAACTCAGGATACTTCTTATCCCGAAGGATCCTAACGACCAGAAGAACGTTATACTTGAAATAAGAGCAGGTACAGGCGGTGACGAGGCTGCGCTTTTCGGCGCAGACCTTCTGAGAATGTACATGCGCTATGCAGAAAGACGCGGCTGGAAGACAGAAATGATGGATTCCAACTCTACGGGCATAGGCGGTATAAAGGAAGCTGTAGTGCTTATAAAGGGTAAGGGCGCGTACTCTCGTCTGAAGTATGAGAGCGGTGTTCATCGTGTACAGAGAGTACCGGAGACGGAATCAAGCGGAAGGATACACACTTCGGCTGCTACTGTAGCTGTGCTTCCTGAGGTAGATGACGTTGAAGTAGATCTTAATCCTAATGACGTAAGAGTCGATGTTTACCGCGCGTCAGGTAACGGCGGTCAGTGCGTAAATACTACAGACTCTGCGGTAAGACTTACTCATATACCTACGGGACTGGTAGTTACATGCCAGGATGAAAAGTCGCAGCTCAAGAACAAAGATAAGGCTTTCAAGGTACTCAAGGCAAAGCTGTATGATATGAAGCTGCAGGCTCAGCACGATGAGCAGGCGGAGGCGCGTAAGAGCCAGGTAGGAAGCGGAGACAGAAGTGAACGTATAAGAACGTACAACTTCCCGCAGGGCCGTGTTTCAGACCATCGTATAGGTCTTACTATATACAAGCTTGACTATTTCCTTGATGGAGATATGGATGAAGTAATAGACGCGCTGATCACTTCTGACCAGGCAGAAAAGATGAAGAATTTCTAAGGATGCGCGCCGCGAGGCGCAGTCTTCCTGAGGTTTTTATAACTCATATCTGAAATTAAAAAGAGGGAGAAAAATGGAAACTAAAATTTACACGATCACTGATCCTGAAAGGGATCATGAAAAAATCGTAGAAGCGGCTGAGATCATCCGTAACGGCGGTCTTGTCGCATTTCCGACTGATACTGTCTACGCCCTTGGGGCGTCGTTAGAAAGTGAAGAGGCGATACTGAAGCTTTTCGAAGTGAAGAACAGACCAAAGGAGAATCCTATGAATATTTTGGTCTCAAGAGATCTGGACATGCATCTCTGTATCGACATCACAGCGCCTAACGGTCAGTTCGCGTCAAGGCTCATAGAAGAGTTTTGGCCGGGTCCTCTGACTGTTATCATGCCTCGTATTATCGGTCGTGTGCCGAGCGAGGTAACGGGCGGTCTTTTAGGCATAGGTGTGCGCCAGCCTGATGATGATATAGCAAGAGCGCTCATAGACGAAGTCGGTAATCCTATAGTAGCGCCGAGCGCTAATCTCTCAGGTCATCCGAGTCCTACTACAGGTCAGCACGTTATAGACGATCTCAACGGCAAGGTAGATATGATACTCGTAGGTCCTGACTGCAAGACAGGCATCGAGTCAACTGTAGTTGACCTTACACGTGACTATCCTGTTATCGTAAGACCGGGAACTATTACAAGAGAACAGATCCAGGAAGTTATTCCTAGAAAGGTATTCGAGGTCCCCGGGGATCTCTCACTGTAGACGGGGGAAACGGTGAGATCGCAGAGGAAGAAATATCTCCCGGCTTGAAATATCCACATTACAGACCATCTGCTGAAATGTTCCTTTACGAGGGCGAGCCTGCCGCCGCAACAGAAGCGGTAAAGGCAGCTGCCGCTGCAGCTGAGGCTGAAGGCAGAAAAGTCGGTATAATTGATTTTAACGGTGACGTTGAAAAGGCTGCAAAGCTTTTCTTTAAGGAGCTCCGCGCGTGCGATACCGAAAAGGTAGACGTTATATACGCAGCGGGTGTTTCAGATAAGGGCATCGGCGACGCTGTTATGAACCGGATGCGTAATGCAGCCGGAGAAAATATTATTATTCTTGATTAAAAGATCATTGGAGGAAAAAATGATTGCATTAGCAAGTGACCATGCGGGTTTTGAACTTAAGGAAGCTATAAAGAAGCATCTTATTGAAAATAATTACGACATTATCGATTACGGAACTGATTCCGACGCTTCTGTCGATTATCCTATCTATGCCCGCAAGGCTGCAAAGGCTGTGGCTTCAGGTCAGTGCGATAAAGGTATAGTATGCTGCGGAACAGGTATAGGTGTATCTATTACGGCAAATAAGGAAAAGGGCATCAGATGCGCGCTCTGCACTAATGAATTTATGGCGGAGATGGCTAAGCGCCACAACAACGCAAACATGCTCGCTTTCGGGGCTCGTATAACTCCTGTGGAAGATGTTCTGAAAATGGTGGATACATGGCTGAATGCCTCTTTTGAAGAGGGCAGACACCAGAGAAGGATAGATCTGATAGAATTATAAAAGATATAGGTAAAAGATATGAAGATATATGATGAACTTGTTGCGCGCGGTCTTATAGCGCAGGTTACAGACGAAGCAGAGATCAGAGAGCTTGTTGATAACGGCAAGGCTGTATTCTACATCGGATTTGACCCGACTGCTGACAGCCTTCATGTAGGTCACTTCATGGCTCTTATGCTTATGAAGAGACTCCAGCAGGCGGGAAATAAGCCTATCGCTCTCGTAGGCGGCGGTACAGGCATGATCGGCGACCCTTCAGGCCGTACAGACATGCGTAAGATGATGACTCCTGAAACTATCCAGTATAACTGCGACTGCTTCAAGAAGCAGATGAGCCGTTTCATAGATTTCTCAGATGATAAGGCGCTCATGGTAAACAACGCAGACTGGCTCCTCGATAAGAATTATGTAGAGTTCCTGCGCGAGGTAGGTCCTCACTTCTCTGTAAACAACATGCTCAGAGCGGAATGCTACAAGCAGAGAATGGAAAAGGGACTGAGCTTCCTTGAATTCAACTACATGATAATGCAGAGCTACGATTTCTATGAGCTTTACCAGAGATACGGCTGCAACATGCAGTTCGGCGGAAACGACCAGTGGAGCAACATGCTCGGCGGTACAGAGCTTATCAGACGTAAGCTTGGCAAGGACGCTTACGCTATGACTATAACGCTCCTGATGAACTCAGAGGGCAAGAAGATGGGCAAGACAGCAAACGGCGCTGTATGGCTCGATGCTGAAAAGACTTCGCCTTACGATTTCTACCAGTACTGGAGAAATGTTGATGATGCAGACGTTGTAAGGTTCATGAAGATGCTCACGTTCCGTTCTCTCGATGAGATCGCTGAGATGGAAAAGTGGGAAGGCAGCCAGCTCAATACTGCAAAGGAAATGCTCGCTTACGACCTTACTGAAATGGTTCACGGCAAGGAAGAAGCAGAAAAGGCTCAGGCAGCTGCAAAGGCGCTCTTTGCAGGCGGTGCTGACCTCGCTAACGTTCCTACTACTGAGATGGAAAAGTCAGCCTTTGAAGGCGAGGGTATGGGTCTTGTTTCACTTATAAAGGATCTCGGACTCGTATCATCAAACGGTGACGGCTTCAGAACTATCGAACAGGGCGGTCTTACTGTAAACGATGTAAAGATCGAGGATAAGAAGACTCAGGTAACTCTCGATATGTTCAAGGACGGTGCGCTCCTTATCAAAAAGGGCAAGAAAAAGTTCCATAGAGTTGTTTTAAAGTAATACTTTATTAATATGATTGTTTTTATACTGCTTCGTGCGGATCAGGGCCGGTGACGGCCGCAGGTCTGTGTGGGGCAGTATTTTTTATGCATTTATTAATGTAATATATTACTGCTTAACAGAAAATTAAGGTGCGGGGAGCGCTTGAAATGACTGATTTTTGGGTATAATAATCTTAATAGGCATTTTTCGGAAGGAGGGCATGATAGATGGGGAGTACGAGTAATATAGTGGACAGATATGTGGCGCGACAGGCTGCTGTCTGTGAGGAAAAGGGACGGATAAGCAAAGATCTTTTTGTTGAGTACGGAGTGAAACAGGGGCTTCGCGATGAAAAGGGTAAGGGAGTCCTTACAGGACTTACAAATATTTCACAGATAATAGCGTTTAAAAATATAGACGGGGAGCGTGTTCCGTGCGACGGCGAGCTGCTTTACAGGGGCTATGACGTAAAGACGCTTGCAGAACAGGGGCTTAAAAACAGGTTTATTTTTGAGGAAGCGGCGTATTTACTGCTTTTTGGGGAGCTTCCCGATAATGCGCAGCTTGATGAGTTTAAGGAGATGCTGTCTGATCTGAGAGAGTTGCCGACAAACTTTACGCGCGATGTTATCATGAAAGCGCCTACTGCCGATATAATGAACTCTATGACGCGCAGCGTGCTGACGTTGGCGTCTTATGACGATACTACGAATGTGCTGACAACGGCTAATGTTCTGAGGCAATGTATGGAGCTGATAAGCGTTATGTCGCGTCTGGCTGTTTACGGATATCACGCGTACAATCACTATATAAACGATGAAAGCATGTATATACATAATCCTCTGCCGGAGCTTTCTACGGCTGAGAATTTCCTGAGGATGCTGCGCCCGGATAAAAAGTATACGGAGCTTGAAGCGCGCGTGCTCGATGTCGCGCTGCTGCTTCATATGGAGCATGGCGGAGGAAATAATTCTACTTTTACTACGCGCGTCGTTACGTCATCGGGCTCAGATACATATTCTGCCATAGCTGCTGCGCTGTCGTCGCTTAAAGGCAAGAAGCACGGCGGGGCTAATATAATGGTAATGAATATGATGGAAGACATCCGCACGCACGTTAAGGATTACGCGGATAAGGACGAGATAGCGGCTTATCTGAGGAAGATACTTCACAGGGAAGCGTTTGACGGCAAGGGGCTTATATATGGTATCGGGCATGCCGTTTACTCAAAATCAGACCCGAGAGAGGTAATATTCAAGAAGTTCGTTGACAAGCTCGCAGCGGAAAAGGGGCGCGGCGATGACCTTATGCTTTATGATAATATCGCTGAGCTTGCGCCTGCTCTTATAGAGGAGGACAGGCCCGTGCTGAAGGCTGTGAGCCCTAATGTCGATTTTTACAGCGGGTTTGTGTATGATATGCTCGGTATACCTAAGGAGCTTTATACGCCGCTGTTTGCGGTGGCGCGTATAGCGGGCTGGAGCGCGCACAGGATAGAAGAGCTTGTTACTACGGATAAGATAATACGACCTGCGTATAAGAGTCTTGTGACGTTACGGGAGTACGAGCCGCGCGGCGAAAGGAGCAGTGAGCATGAGATTTGAGACGCGAGATAAGATAGAGGAATTCTTTGTTGACAGTGTAAACGCTGATGTAATATTCAATCTTGTAGAAAGAACTGATTATTATTTTATGTACAGGATAATGCACAGTCATTCGATATTTGAAGACGGGCGAAGCGTTTATCTGGCTGATCTGGCGGGCGAGCTTGAGATGCCTGTTACTGAATTGTCAAAGGTCATGCATGCGATGGAAGATAAAGGGTATGTAACGTGGCACACCGATGAAAAGAAGGAGCGTTCGTATGTTACGCTTACGGGAAAAGCTGCGGAGCTCATGGCTGGTCAGAAAAAGCTGATGGTAGAGTGCTATAAAAAGATTCTTGAGCGTATACCGCAGGAGGAGCTGACTGTGGCACTGAGAACTATGGGCGATATCAGGCGGATAATAAAAGAGATAAAATAAAAGTGAAATAAAAACAGGCAGAGCTTTCAGGAAGGGCGCTGTGACGCGCTCTTTCGGCGGCTCTGCCTGCTTTTTTGAAATATGTTATGACATAAGGCGCAGCGCGTCGTATATCCTGCGGACTCCGATTATCTGTATGGATGAAGAAAGGTCTTTTTGAGAGCGCAGGCGCTCGGCGTTCTTTTCGGGCATTATTACCCTTTTGAAGCCCATTCGTGCAGCCTCTCGCACTATCTTGTCCGTGTGCTGGATGGAGCGGAGCTCTCCGGTAAGGCCGATCTCACCGAGTGCGATAGTCATCTCAGGCGGTTTCTTGCCGCTGTAGGACGAGTAAACGGCGAGCGCTACAGCAAGGTCTGACGCGGTTCCCTCGGGGCGTATGCCGCCGACGATGTTTACGTAAACGTCCTGGGTAGTGAGCGATATACCTGCTCTTTTTTCGAGGACGGCTAGTATCATATTGAGGCGGCTCAGCTCTACGCCTATGGCTGTACGTCTGCCGAAGCCGGGGTTTGATGCTATCGTAAGCGCCTGTATCTCAAGTATGAGAGGGCGTGTTCCCTCGTAAAGCGCTGTTGCTATAGAGCCCTCTGAACCGTCGCCCATGTCCTCCATAAGGCTTTCTGAGAGATTCGGAACTTCAGCGAGGCCGCTTTCGCGCATCTCGAATGCACCTATCTCATTAGTTGTTCCAAACCTGTTTTTGTGGGAACGCAGGATACGAAGGTCCTGGCTGCGCTCTCCTGTGAAATGCAGCACTGTATCTACAAGGTGCTCTACTATCTTAGGACCTGCAAGCTCGCCTGATTTTGTAACATGCGCGACTATCAGGATAGGGAGCTCGAGGCTCTTGCCTATGCGCATGAGCTCGTTGCCGCAGACGCGGACCTGAGATACGGAGCCGGGCGCTGACTCGATAGAATCGGAATACATCGTCTGTATGGAGTCGATTATGAGGAATGCGGGCTTGAGTGTTTCCTGCTGAAGCGTTATATTTTCCATATTTGTCTCGGACAGGATAAAAAGACCGTCGGGGATGCCGCCGCATATACGGTCGGCACGCATCTTTATCTGTTCCTCGGATTCCTCGCCGCTGACGTAGAGAACGCTTCCGTAACGCGACGCTATGTTTGCGGCAGCCTGAAGTATGAGTGTTGACTTTCCGATGCCCGGCTCGCCTGATATGAGCGTGAGCGAGCCGCGGACCAGCCCTCCGCCGAGTACTCTGTTGAACTCAGGTATGCCGGTATCCATGCGGCTCGTTTCGCCCGATCTTACTGATTTGAGCGGAACTGGGCGGCCGGCACGCCCGATACTGTTTCCCGGCGCGCCTGAGCCTCCTGCTGCGCCTAAGGATGCTCCGCCCGTTCCTGTACGCCTTCTACGGTCTTCAACGACAGGGAGCACCTTTTCTTCTACCATGGAGTTCCATGCTCCGCATATGCACTGTCCCATCCATTTTGGTGATTCGTAGCCGCATTCCTGGCATACGAAAACTGTCTGTGCTTTTTTAGCCATAAATATTTATCCTCAAATATTTATTGGCGGTGAATACGCAACACCGCCAATATTAACAATATATATTATTGAATTTGAAATATTAATTTCTAATGATCTCTATGATTACTTGCCCGACTTAGCAGCTTTTATCGCAGGCGCAGGCACGCTTACAGGGCCGCCCTTCTGAAGGTCGAACCAGAAAGTGCTGCCTTCATTTTCGACGCTTTGTACACCGTACTTCGCCTTGTGCAGTATGAATATCTGCTTTACGATCGAGAGCCCGAGGCCTGAGCCTTTTGAAGTACGGCTGTGATTGCTGCTTGACTGGTAGTATCTGTCCCAGATGGCATCGATGTCTGATGCTGCTATGCCCTGACCGTGGTCTGTGACTTCGCAGTGTACGATATCGTCTCTGTCGATCACGTTTATCTCTATAAGGCGGTTGTCGCCTGAATATCTTACGGCATTGCCTATAAGATTTGAAAATACCTGACGTATCTTCTTACCGTCGGCTCTTACGCATGTATCACCTTCTGCGTTTACATTAAATGTAAATCCATCCTTTTCAGCATGGAGAGAAAAGCTTTCGGCAGATTCTCTCGCAAGGTAAGCCAGGTCGATATTCTCTATGTTGAGGGAATCGACGTTTGCCTGCATCTTTGAGAGCAGCGTAAGGTCATTTACGAGCATGTTCAGTCGATCTGCTTCGTTTATGATGACCTGAAGGTGCTTGTTTCGCTTTTCCGGGTTATCGCCTGAAAGGTCGCGTATCATCTCAGCATATGATTTTACCATTGTGAGCGGCGTTTTCAGGTCGTGAGAAACGTTTGCGACAAGGTCCTTCTGAAGCTTATCGGACTTTGAAAGCTCATCTGAAGCGTAGTTGAGCGCTGCTGCAAGCTCCTCAGTCTCAGCATAGCCATTTCCGTCAAACTGAACGCTGTAATCGCCCTCTGCGAGATGAGCAGCTGATGCTGTAATATTATGAAGCGGCTTTGACAGCCTGCTTGATATTATTATAGACATTATCAGCCCGAATATTATGGAGATTATCGAGACTATTATAAGCATCTCAGCAAGTATATCTATAGTGGACTGCACGGCAGTCAGCGGCGAATATATAAATAAATAAGTATTCGTATCGAGCGATGTACCTACGATGCTTGATATGTCGGTATCGCTATTACTGCCTGTGTGAGAGCTGCTGTCGTAAGTACCGGAACCATCGTCCAGGATAGACGCGTATATCATAGCCTCGGAATCATCACTGCTGTTATTCTTTGAAGTCAGCTTGACTATAGTGTGGCTGAGGTTGCCTTTAGCCAGACGTTCCTTTAAAAGCTGGCTGTCGTAAGTGTTTGCAAACTTGCTCATCCTGTCACTCGGGTTGGCAGGAGAAGTTTCAAAAATTACAGAATTTCCAGTCTGTATCTGTACATATATGTCAGACCGCGCCGTAAGAGTCATGATAGTGTCAAAAAGAGACGCAGTCCCGTAACCTTCTTCTATGGTAGCCGCAGTGCTTTCAAGCTCATGACGCTTCATTCCCTGATAGAATGTTTGCAGGAAGAGTATCTGAAGCAGCCACAGCATGAGCATTATTATTACCGTAAAGAACGCAAAGTAACGGAACAGGCGCATACCTATAGTGCTGCTGTGTACCTGCGAGTTTTTCTTTGAACGGTAATGGAACTGAGGCTTAAAATTAGTTTTGAGTTTCAAATTTATAACCTACCCCTCTGAGTGTAACTATCATATCTCTGTAAGGACCGAGGTTGTTCCTGAGATTCTTTATGTGAGTATCTATAGTACGGTCGTCGCCAAAGAAATCGTAGCCCCAGACATCACGAAGCAGCTTGTCGCGTGAGAGCGCGATATTCTTGTTCTCAACAAGATAAAACAACAGGTCATATTCCTTAGGAGTAAGCTCTATCTTATTTCCGTCAACAGAAACACTTCTGCCCGGTATGTCTATAGTAAGACCGCCGAATGTAAGCAGCGGAGAAACATCCTTCTGAACAGCAGGAGCGGAACGTGCAAGGACAGCATGTACGCGTGCCATGAGTTCCTTAGGGCTGAACGGCTTCGTAACGTAATCATCTATGCCGAGCTCAAAACCGAAGAGCTTGTCGTATTCCTCGCTGCGTGCAGACATCATGATAACTGGAGTATTCTTTTCCTTGCGTATCTCCTTGCATGCAGAAAAGCCGTCAAGCTTCGGCATCATGATATCCATTATGATAATGTCAAAATCATTTATGCGGCATAAAGCGACAGCTTCGCGTCCGTCAGCAGCTTCAGTTACCTCATAACCGTCAAATTCAGCGTACTCGCGAACGACTTCCCTTATCTTTTCTTCATCGTCAACAATTAAAAGCTTTGCCATATATTATCACCTCTGTATATTCACTTTAAACTCGAACTTATGATAATAATATAACACGAATATGAAGATAATGTGACGAAAATATGTGATGTCACTGTAGTAATGAAAACAGAAAAGTGACGACGCTTCACGGCGTCAAGAAGTGGAGAAGAATGTACATAATGTAGAATATTTAAAACGTTTAAATAGAATAAAAAAGGAACTGTAAGCGCAGCAGAGCCGGGCAGACAGTTCCTTGATGTAAACTAAAATAAAATATTAACCTTCGATAGTTTCAACGCGGATAGACTTCATTACCTGATCTTCGCGCGGTTTGTCACGAACGTCTCTTTTTACTTCAACGATCTCGTCAGCAACTTCCATACCTTCAGTTACCTTGCCAAAAGCAGCATACATACCGTCGAGGTGCGGAGCGTCATCTACCATGATAAAGAACTGAGAGCTTGCTGAATCAGGTCTCTGTGAACGAGCCATAGACAGAACACCTCTTGTGTGCTTAAGATCGTTCTTGAAACCGTTTGAAGCGAATTCGCCTCTGATCTTTTCTTCTGAACCGCCCATGCCTGTGCCTGTAGGGTCGCCGCCCTGGATCATGAAGCCAGGAATTACTCTGTGGAAGATAAGACCATCATAGAAACCGCTGTTTGCAAGCTTCTCGAAGTTAGCAGCAGTAATAGGAGCAACCTCAGGATAGAGCTCTCCTGTCATGATACCGCCATTTTCCATTTCAATCGTAAACTTTTTCATCGTTAAAGTCCTCCATTAATGTTTGTGAGCGTTAAGAGCAGTCATAATGTAGTCTGTTGCTTTTTCAACTGCTGCTTCAGCGGTGAGTTCTTCAACGTCGCCGCCGGCTCTGAGCTTATATTCAACAAGACCGTCTCCGGCCTTTTTGCCGACTGTGATCCTTACAGGTATGCCGATGAGGTCAGCGTCCTTGAACTTTACGCCCGGACGTTCATCTCTGTCATCGACTATTACCTCGATACCCTTCGCTGAAAGCTCTGCTTCCAGCTTGTCTGCGAGGGCAGACTGAGTTTCATCAGCTGTTTTTACTATAGTTATCACTACATGATAAGGAGCGACAGTTACAGGCCAGATGATACCGTTGTCATCGTGGTACTGCTCAACTATGGCAGCCATTGATCTTGTAACACCGATGCCGTAGCAGCCCATTACTATGTCATGCTCCTGCATGTTTTCATCCTTGTAAACAGCACCCATAGGCTTGCTGTACTTAGTGCCAAGCTTAAATACCTGACCGACTTCTATGCCGCGCTTGAACTTTACAGGAGCGCCGCATACAGGGCACGGGTCGCCCTCAGCTATCATCTTTATGTTTGTAACTATGTCAGCCTTGTAGTCGCGGCCGTAGTTTACATTTATGAGGTGATGATCTGCTTTGTTTGCGCCTGCACAGAGGTTCTTGAGACCTGTGAGCTCACTGTCTACTATGACAGTACAGTTTTTAAGTCCTACAGGACCGGTAAAGCCGCCTACGCAGCCTGTTACTTCTGACATCTTGTGCTCGTCAGCCATAGCGAGAGCGTGTTCAGGAATGTCAAGAGCGTTTACAATCTTTATCTCGTTTACCTCGCGGTCGCCGCGAACGAAAGCCGCAACGTAGCCGTTTACATTGAAATCATCGTCGTAAGTCTCAAAGAGCAGAGCCTTTATAGTCTGCTTCTTGTCAAGTCCGAGGTAATCAGCTACAGCTTCAATAGTCTTTGTCCCCGGTGTGGAAACTTCTTCCATAGGGAGCATCTCAGCATCTGATGGAGCAGCGTCTACGCATTCTGCGCGCTCGTCTGTAGCAGCGTAATCACACTTTTCACAGTATACGATGCTGCTTTCGCCGTTATCTGTAAGAGCAGTAAACTCGTGAGAGCCGTTACCGCCGATAGCACCTGTGTCAGCCTGTACAGGTCTGAAATCAAGACCCATACGAGTGAATATGCGAGTATAAGTGTCGTACATATTCTTGTAGCTCACATCGAGTCCTTCTTCGTCACGGTCGAACGAATAAGCGTCCTTCATGACGAATTCGCGGCTGCGCAGCAGCCCAAAGCGAGGACGAGCCTCGTCTCTGTACTTTGTCTGGATCTGATAAAGATTTACAGGAAGCTGTCTGTATGAGCTTACTTCGTTTCTTATTATATCTGTAAATATCTCCTCGTGAGTAGGTCCGAGGCAGAATTCACGGTCGTTGCGGTCTCTTACTCTCCACATTTCAGGACCGTAAGCCGACCAACGGCCTGATTCCTGCCAGAGCTCTGCAGGCTGGAGCGCAGACATCAGTATTTCCTGACCGCCTGCTGCGTCCATTTCTTCACGTACTATATTTTCAACCTTATGAAGAACTCTTGCACCGAGCGGCATAAAACCGTAAACGCCTGAAACGAGCTTGCGTATCAGGCCGGCGCGAAGCATGAATATATGGCTTGGAAGGACCGCTTCCGCAGGCACCTCTCTAAGAGTCCTTATATACATCTTTGACATTTTCATGTCTTTTTCCCTCCTATAAACGAATGATGGAAGCAATCGCCTGCGAGGCGATGCCCTCTTCACGTCCCGTGAAGCCGAGACGTTCAGTAGTCGTACCCTTTATATTAATCTGAGATTCAGATATTTTCAATACCTCAGCCATATTTTTCTTCATTTGAGGTATGTGCGGAGCTATCTTTGGACGCTGTGCTATTACTGTCGCGTCTATATTTATGATAGTCCAGCCGTGCGAATGCAGCAGATCTGCAACATGACCGAGCAGGAGAAGGCTGCTTATGCCTTTATAGCGCGGGTCGGTGTCAGGAAAATGCTTTCCTATATCGCCGAGCGCAGCCGCACCGAGAAGCGCGTCCATTACAGCATGTATCAGGACATCCGCGTCAGAGTGACCGAGCAGTCCGCGGTCGTGCGGTATGTCTACGCCGCCGAGTATGAGCTTTCTGTTTTCTGCGAATGCGTGAACATCATAACCCATGCCTGTGCGCGGAAGGCTCACGATAGCTGCTTTGGCAGCGTCTATGTTATTATCGATGGTATTATCGGCGTGTGCCTCTGCGCTGCGTTCTTTTAAAAGCTGTTCTGCTCTTCCGAGGTCGGAAGGCGTTGTTATTTTTATATTCATTTCATCACCGTCAACGATATAGACAGGTTCACTGATAGCCTCAACGAGCGAGGCGTCGTCTGTGACCGCTGTTTCAGGACTGCATGCGTCATATGCGCGTTTAAGCAGAGCGGAGTCAAAGCCCTGCGGCGTCTGGACAGCACGAAGTGAGCTGCGCTCTGGGGTAGAGTTTACGACAGCACCACAGTCAGATATCGTTATCTGCTTTATGGTATCCTTAACGGGAACTGCGGGTATGGCTGCCCCGCGCGCGGCGCAGCCCTCGATAACAGCATCTATGACCGCGCGCGAAACAAGCGGACGCGCGCCGTCATGGATAAGAACGAGCCCACCGCGGCCGTCGTTCCGACCGCCGCTCCCGTCCGAGACCTCAGAAACACCTGCTGCCGCAGCCAAGCTGCCGCCGCTCCCGTCCGAGACCTCAGAAACACCTGCTGCCGCAGCCAAGCTGCCGCCGCTCCCGTCCGAGACCTCAGAAACACCTGCTGCCGCAGCCAAGCTGCCGCCGCTCCCGTCCGAGACCTCAGAAACACCTGCTGCCGCAGCCAAGCTGCCGCCGCTCCCGTCCGAGACCTCAGAAACACCTGCTGCCGCAGCCAAGCTGCCGCCGCTCCCGTCCGAGACCTCAGAAACACCTGCTGCCGCAGCCAAGCTGCCGCCGCTCCCGTCCGAGACCTCAGAAACACCTGCTGCCGCAGCCAAGCTGCCGCCGCTCCCGTCCGAGACCTCAGAAACACCTGCTGCCGCAGCCAAGCTGCCGCCGCTCCCGTCCGAGACCTCAGAAACACCTGCTGCCGCAGCCAAGCTGCCGCCGCTCCCGTCCGAGACCTCAGAAACACCTGCTGCCGCAGCCAAGCTGCCGCCGCTCCCGTCCGAGACCTCAGAAACACCTGCTGCCGCAGCCAAGCTGCCGCCGCCCCCGTCCGAGACCTCAGTAACAGCCCCCCCGCAGACGATTTCAAGCGCCCCCCTGACAGAATCCTGCCGCTCAGCGCCTCCGGCGATGACCGCGACCACACGTTTAAAACCATATTTTTCCACTATTTCGCATCGACACCTGTCTTCATCGCCGCCGCGAACAACTATGATAATATCATCAACAAATGGATCTTCCTCAAACGCCGCCACAGAACGGGCCAACACCGGCATGCCCGCCAGCTCAGCATACTGCTTGTCTATACCGCCCATGCGCCGCGCAGACCCGGCAGCGACTATAACGGCGGTCACCTTTCTGTTTTCATACATTTTATTAAAACCTAAAATATTGTCCGGCTGGTTCACAGCCGGACCTTGATGTTTAAACTGTTTATTTTCTCGATAACCAATGTGCTCAGGCGCGGCAGCGCTTTTTACGCAGGCTGTGGGCCCGCGGGCGGGCGCTCCCATGATGCCGTTATTGCATTGATATCACATTAGTTCTTCATTTTAACTCTGGCAAATATCATCCTGCCAGCAGACGTCTGGAGCACGCTCGTAACTGTTACGTGTATCTCTTCATCGATATATTCTCTGCCGTCCTCTACGACGATCATAGTGCCGTCATCGAGATAGGCGAGAGCCTGCGAGCTTTCCTTGCCTTCCTTTACAGGGGTGATGTCCATGACCTCGCCCGGAAGGACTACCGGTTTGAGAGTATTTGCCAGCTCATTTATATTGAGCACAGGAACACCCTTTATGGACGCTACTTTATTTAGATTGTAGTCGTTTGTAACGACCTTGCCGTTCATGATGGACGCGAGCTCGAGCAGCTTTACGTCAACTTCCGGAATGGCGTTTATTGTTTTTTCGTTATCAGTGTTGTATATCTCAACACCGTACTGAGTCTGTATCTTCTTTAATATGTCCAGACCGCGGCGACCTCGATTGCGCTTGAGACTGTCAGAAGAATCAGCGATGTGGCGCAGCTCTACGAGAACAAACTCAGGTATGACTATCTGTCCTTCAATAAAGCCTGTCTTGATAATATCAGCGATACGGCCGTCTATGATGACGCTCGTATCGAGTATCTTAGGCGAGATGTCCCTGGCAGCCTTCTTCGAAGCCTTTTTTTCGGTAGCAGCACCGCGCATGAATGCGAGATTGCGTATGCCTGACGCGAGCTCAGAAGCTTTTCTGGTTGCGATATGCATGCCGATATATCCGAGCAGTACGTACACGAGTATCGAAAGTGCGGCTCCGAGGAACGGGACATTTATCCCAGCCCAGAGCTGGCTTATCAGAAATGCAAAAATAAGGCCCAGCAGGAGTCCGATAGTTCCCCAGACGAAATCCTGCATAGGTACTTTCTGCAGAGATCTGTCGAGCTCATGAGTCAGGCCTTCAAGGCTGCGCTGCATCGATGGCGCCATAAAGAAAAATATAAGTCCGAATGAAATTGTGCTGACTATGAACACACCTATGGAAACAGGTGTGGAGAATCTGTCAAATGACGGTATGTGTTCAAGCAGCTTTACTATGATAAATGAAAAACCTGCGCCGCAGAGCAGACCGAGAAGTGTCAGCAATGCTCTGTAAAACCTTTTCAGCAATATCCTTTTTCCTCCTTTCCTTTAAATTAGTTTTGCATAAACAGGCATCCGGCTGAGGTCAGACCAGAATAACGTCGTGACAAGATCAAAGTAATTATCTACAGTGATTTCGTTGAGACGTTATCGTCAATAAGCTTTTCCGCATCGTCAGCGGAAATATTCCTCACAAGCACGATCTCGCTTACAAGCAGGTGACGTGCATTATTGAGCATCTTTTTCTCGCCGGTGGAAAGTTTTTTTCTGCGGTCAGAGCACATGAGATTCCTTACAACGTCTGCGACATTGCACAGGTCGCCCGTTTTGAGCTTGTCCATATTTGCTCTGCTGCGTTTATTCCAGTTTGGCTGCATAGGTGTAGGATCCTCACCGAGAACGGTCAGGACCTCCTGAAGCTTTGCCTCATCTATGATCGGACGCACGCCGACCTCTTCAGAGTTGTCTACAGGTACCATGACCTTCATGTCCCCGTATGACATTTTCAGAATATAGTAACTTCTTTTAACATCTAAAATCATCTGATCCTCGATACCTTCGATGATACCGGCTCCATGCATCGGGTATGAGATTTTATCGCCTATTGAAAACATCAGCTTTCCTCCCATTTATGATGTAATTATATAACATAAAAAACCCGGGAGTCAACGACAAAATAAAACATTAAATATATAACACTGCATGAATAATGTCAAGGCTAACTCGGACTAAATATCAATTTAAATGAATGTATACAAATATACACAAAATACGCGCGCCTGGCGCGCCCACGAAGCGCGGCAAAAAATGAGACCGCCGCGCAGCATCACAGGAACATGATATGGCAATATCAGTCCAGGCGTGACGCGCGCGGCGGTCTCTGGCTCGTTTTGTCAATTAATAAACACTAATGACTTAAATATATAATACACTATGCATCAAACAGCGACCGTTAAACGATGCCGTTCTTACATATGATGTATTCGTTATCATCGAAATCCTCTTCGTCCTCAGGTACGAAATCAGGATTCAGCTTATACACCGTAAGGTGTCCGGTAGTCTTTACAGACTGCTCATATATGCTGTCAAGTATGGCGAGATCCTCAAGAGCTTCAAGAGCCTCGGCCTCCATCTCTTCAACAACAGACGTACCCGAAAGTCTCATGTAAAGATCCTTTATACTGTCAGCGTCTATAACGTTTCTGTACATCCCTCTGTGCATGAAAATACACTTGTAAAGGGGCTTCTTTTCATCTTCCATTATTATCGTCTCCTTTCCTGATAACAAAAATGGATCACAGCATACGACCCGGGCGGGTCAGCATCCGTTATACCGTACAGTCATGCGAAAAACCGCCTGTATCGGCGCGGAGACGCGCAGGATAACTGCTACGTATGCATATAATCATTATACATAAAATAATGTGGTATTACAATAGTGTGATATAACAATTATGAAACAAAAAAAGAATTTATTCGTATCGGAGGAAAAATTTTTATGTAGCGCGGTGACGCGTCTGAAAACGGGTATTAATATACATATTAATAAGAAGTTAAGACGATTTTTCATTGATACCTACTTGATTTCAATGTATTATATTATTTAATATGGCGTTCGTATGCCGTTTTGACATTTTCGGAGCGCGGTCGTATTTTGGAGGAAAAGTTGATGTTTTTTAAATCAATGAAGGAAGATATAGATGCAGTGATGGAGAAGGACCCTGCGGCGCGCACGCGTTTCGAGGTCTTTATGTGCTATCCCGGCGTCAGGGCGCTTATGTGGCACCGACCGGCGCACTGGCTTTACAAGCATAATATGAAGTTCCTTGCGCGTGTGATATCGCAGCGAGTGAGACATACTACCGGTATAGAGATACATCCGGGCGCGACGATAGGCCGCAGATGCTTTATAGACCATGGTATGGCTGTCGTTATCGGCGAGACTGCGGAGGTCGGCGACGATGTGACTATTTATCAGGCTGTAACGCTTGGCGGTACAGGAAAAGATACGGGAAAGCGCCATCCGACTATCGGAAATAATGTAATAGTTTCTTCAGGCGCAAAGGTGCTCGGCCCGTTTAAGGTAGGCGATAATTCAAAGATCGGCGCCGGCGCCGTAGTTATCGAGGAAGTTCCGCCTAACTGTACTGTAGTGGGCATACCGGGACATATCGTAAAACGCAATAATGTACTCGTTAATGATATGAATCAGATAGACCTGCCGGACCCTGTAGAAAATCAGATAAACTGCCTGAAAGAACGCATAGCTGCGCTTGAGGCAGAGCTTAACATGTACCACAATAAGGAACAGGAAAATTGCAGCGAGTGTGGTTCAGACGGCTGCGTGACATGTGTTCCTGACCTTGAATCGTTAATAAAAAATAAAGATAAAGATACTAAAGACGAGGAGAAGTAATATCCATGAAAATATATAATACGATGACGAGAAAAAAGGAAGAATTTATTCCTATAGATCCGAAAGAGATAAAGATATATGTCTGTGGACCTACTGTTTACAATTATATCCATATAGGTAACGCACGTCCGTTCGTAGTTTTCGATACGCTGCGCAGATACCTGCAGCATAAGGGCAATAAAGTAAAGTTCGTCCAGAATTTTACGGACGTTGACGACAAGATCATAAACAAGTCAAGAGAAGAAGGCATATCAGCGCTTGAGCTCAGCAGCAAGTATATAGATGAATATTTTACAGATGCAAAGGCTCTGAATCTTGAAATAGCAGATGTTCACCCTAAAGTATCTGAAAACATGAACGAGATAATCGCTTTCATAAGCAGGCTTATAGAAAAGGGCTACGCTTACGAGATAGACGGCGATGTTTACTACAGCACGAGAAAGTTCAAGGATTACGGAAAGCTTTCAGGTCAGAATATAGATGATCTGGAATCAGGCGCTCGTATAAGTGTTGATGAAAGAAAGCACGACCCGCTCGACTTTGCGCTCTGGAAGGCGCGCAAGACTGAGGACGAGCCTGCATGGGAGAGCCCGTGGGGCATGGGACGTCCGGGCTGGCATATAGAGTGTTCAGCAATGTCAAACAAGTACCTCGGAGAGCAGATAGATATCCACGCAGGCGGACAGGATCTCGCCTTCCCACATCATGAGAATGAAATAGCTCAGACAGAAGCTTATACGGGAAAGAAGTTTGCTAATTACTGGATGCATAATGGCTACATTACTATAGATAACGAAAAGATGTCAAAGTCAAAGGGTAACTTTTTCACTGTACGCGATATCATGAAGGATTTTACAGGCGAGGAGCTGCGCTACTTCCTGCTCAGCGGCCATTACAGAAGCCCTATAAACTTCAGCCGCGACCTCATGGTCCAGTCGCATAATGCTCTCGGAAGGATGCACAACGCAGTGAATAATCTCGTACATCTCGCAGAGCACGGAAGTGATGAGATAACTGCAGAGGAACAGGCAGCTTTTGAGCGCATTAAGAAATACGAAGAAAAGTTCGACGCTGCGATGGACGATGACCTCAATACAGCTGACGCGATAAGCGTTATATTTGAAATAATAAGAGACGTAAATACAGAGGTAAAGGATGGCTGCTCAAAGAAATTCGCAGCAGACTGCCTCGCGTTCATAGAAGAGCTTGCCGGAGTGCTCGGCCTTCTTGCTGAAGCAGAGGAAAAGGAAGACGAAATACCTGCAGAAATAACTCAGCTCGTTCAGGAGCGCCAGGACGCTCGCAAGTCAAAGAACTTTGCGAGGGCAGATGAGATAAGAGATATTCTTAAAGAAAAAGGCTTCGCAGTCGAAGATACTCCTCAGGGTCCTAAGATAGTCAGACTGTAGTTCAGTGTAAAGTCAAGAAGGACTGTGATGATATAAATGGAAAATAATATTAACAGCAGCAACAGCGGAAACAGCAGTAATAAAAAGAAATTCGTAATAACCGGTCAGAATCTGGCATGGGGGCTGACTGCCCTCGCAGTTATATGTCTGAGCATAGTATTTTATCTTGTACTGACTAAGATGCCGTCGCTGAAGGCCGGTATAGGCAAGCTTCTGGGCGTGCTGATGCCTATAATAATAGGAAGCGTGATGGCGTATCTGCTGATACCTGTATATAATGGATTGTACAGGTCATTGAACAGGTGGCTGCCGCGGCTGCGTATCAGCCGGGAAACGTCGGCGAGCATTTCGAAGGGACTGAGCACCGCGCTCAGTCTGCTTCTGCTTATAGTTGTAGTTGCGGGACTGCTGCTGATGGCCGGACCGCAGGTGCTTCAGAGTATAATGGACGTCGCAAGGAGCGTGCCGTCAAATGTCGATAAATTTTCAGTATGGATGACAAAGCTCCTGAAGGACTATCCGGAGATACTCAGTGTAGCTACTGAGCTTGTGAATAATTTCGAGACGTCACTGCTGGGAATAATAACTGATTATGTGATGCCGTCAGTAAATACACTCATAACGGGTATAACAGTGGGCGTTATAAGCGCACTAAATTTTGTGTTTAATGTGGTTATCGGTCTGATAGTCTGCATATACGTGCTCAACAGTAAAAGTACGTTTGCGGCACAGGGCAAAAAGCTCGTATACAGCATGTTTGATACAGAATATGCTAATACGATCATAGACGATGCAAGAAATATTCATAAAATATTCAGCGGTTTTATATCTGGCAAGCTTATAGATTCTCTGATAATAGGCATGATAACATTTGTGGCGCTTTCTATAATGAATATGCCTTATACGGTAATGATAAGCGTTATAGTAGGCGTGACTAACATCATCCCGTTTTTCGGGCCTTTTATAGGCGCAATACCGAGCGCTGTCATAATATTTACTGAAGAACCGATAAAGAGCCTGTATTTTGTTATATACATAATAATAATACAGCAGATAGACGGAAATATAATAGGTCCTAAGATACTTGGAAATTCAACAGGACTTCCGAGCTTTTGGGTGCTGTTTTCGATACTCGTAGGCGGTGGATTGTTTGGATTCGCCGGAATGCTGCTGGGCGTTCCTGTATTTGCTACTATATGCATGTTCATAAGCAAGGGTGTAGAACGCGCTCTCAGAAAGCGCGGACTGCCGGAAGATACTGAAGAGTATATGAATGCAAAAGATATAGACCCGAAAACGTATGCATTCAATCCTCTGCCGCCTGAGGATATGATAGATACACCATGCAAGGCTGATGCTCATGCAGCAGAGTCCGGAGAGCATGAGAATGGCAGCAGTGCTATAAAGGAATTTTTAAAGAAGCATAAAAAGGAAAATGGCGGTGAGGACGAAAAGTCCGACAGATAGGGGGCTGAGTCAGTGAGTGAAAATAATATAAATATGTCCGGAGGCGGATCCGGAAAAGCATATGATGCTGAGCTGTGCAGAGCCTTGTTTGATGCAGCGGATGAACTGAGAAGGCTCAGACCGTGGGATACATTTTGTGAAGTGGATGTGTGCGAGATATATCCGCGCGCTGAGACCGAGCCTTATTACTGCTCCATAACGGGAATGTTTGAGGATACCTGTGAATTGTCCGTCTATAAAGGTCACAGCGGACTGATAAGCCTTTCTTCATTTATAAATTCGACAGATCTGCCTGACTATGTTTCGCAGAGCCGCCGTAATTGTATGACTTGTATGTGGGGCTCTAAAAATGATGATGACCGTCAGGATCTTGCTCTTACAAGGATGGCTGAAAAAAAATATCGTGGCAATGATGAATGGCCGCGTTTCAGATCATTTGAAACAGGATACGAACCTTCATATCTTAATAATTTACAGATAAAAGAAATGACAACGGTTATAAATGCACTTAATGATGCACTGAAGGAGATGTGCGAGTCCGGAGCTCTTGAAAAGATGAATGAAGGCGAACGCATACGACGTCGTTTTGATGAAGAAAAAGGATGCTGGGTAAATGAAGTTATGCCACCTGTTGAGAAGATAGAAGCAGTGACTGACGGCTGTGTGATCACAGATGAGCTTTTGATACGAAGAATGAGGAAAAAGCCTTCTAACGGAAGATATCTGGAATATGACATGCCATATATACCTGTACCGCTTGAAAATGAGAACGGAGGAAGACGCGTATATCCTAAGCTGTGCATCCTGTGCGATGGTGAAAGACCTGCAGTAGAAAATCAGTATTTTATGCAGAAAATCGATGACCCACGTGATGTCGCGCTTGGAATGCTCGTGAATTATATGGAGGAAAAGGGCCGGCCGGCCGGCGTATATGTCAGAGATGCTGAATTATTTGGCATTATAAATGACCTTTGCGTAAAAACAGGCGTAGCGCTTTCATTTTCCCCAATGCTCAAGGTACTGGATTTTTTTGTTGATGACATCATAAATCAGTTCAGATAACGAATTGCAGTTAATTAATTATGAACATGGCATTTATTCAGGCTGACGGTCAGCCTGGATGACATGCTGGTCTTGTAAATATTACATTATATATTATAAGGAAGGAATTACAAATGGACAACAACGAGCTTGCTATTAAGAAACATAAGGAATGGGGCGGAAAGATAGAAATAATCTCAAGAGCTCCGATAGACAGCCTGGAAGATATGGCAGTCGCATATACTCCTGGAGTAGCTGCTCCGTGCCTTGAAATAGAAAAAGACGAAAAGCTCGCGTATGACTATACGCGCAAGGGAAACATAGTTGCAGTCATCACTGACGGAACTGCTGTACTGGGACTCGGTGACATAGGTCCGAGCGCTGCAATGCCTGTAATGGAAGGGAAGTGTGCGCTTTTTAAGAGATTTGCCGACATAGACGCATTCCCTATATGTATAGATTCAAAAGACCCAAAGGTAATTATTGAGACTGTAAAGAATATTTCAAAGAGCTTCGGCGGTATAAACCTCGAGGATATTTCAGCTCCGAGATGCTTTGAGATAGAACAGACACTTATAAAGGAATGCGATATCCCTGTATTCCATGACGACCAGCACGGCGCTGCCATCATAGCTGCCGCAGGCCTGCTCAACGCCATAAGATTTACAGGCAAAAAGATGGGCGAGCTTAAGATAGTTGTGAACGGAGCGGGCGCCGCAGGCACTTCTATTGCGAAGCTCCTTCTTACTATGGGATTTGGCGAGATAACGATGTGCGACAGATTTGGCGCTATATATGCAGGAAAGCCTGAAAACACTGCTCCGCAGGAGGAAATGGCGAAGGTCACTAACAAGGAAATGAACAAGGGAGAGCTTGCTGACGTTATAAAGGGCGCTGACGTATTTATGGGCGCTTCTGTAAAGGGCGCGCTCACTCAGGATATGATACGCAGCATGGCGAAGGATCCTATAATATTTGCTCTCGCTAACCCTATTCCTGAGATAATGCCGGATGAAGCGATAGCCGCAGGCGCTGCAGTTGTCGGCACAGGCAGAAGCGACTTCCCTAACCAGGTAAACAACGCGCTCTGCTTCCCTGGAATATTCAGAGGAGTTCTCGATGTAAGAGCAAGAGAGATAACTGATGAAATGAAGGTGGCTGCTGCTTATGCG
>CAVGTL010000010.1:0-29829 GCA_963632005.1 Succinivibrio sp. | reverse complement strand
CGTGCGGAGGAAGTCTTTGACTGGAGCGGATTTTCTCCTCAGACAAAGAAAAAGAAAGATGTTTCAATAGACTGGAACACAGGAAAGATCTTTGATAAAACATCAGGTCAGGTGTACGACCAGAAAGAACACACATGGTCAGAGCCTGAAGCAGTTAAAGATCTTTTTAAGTTTGACCGCAAAAATGAAGAATATCAGCAGGTACTTGACCGCCAGGTAGATTCGATAACGGAAACAAATGTTGCGGCCGAAGCTGCGGCAGCTCCCGCTCATACGCATGATGATATAAAGAGAGAATTCGATCTCCCGTCATCTATGGGAATGCTTAAATTTGATTCGGTCGTAAAAGGCGCAGATGTGCAGCTTGTAAGCGAGTCAGGCGAAGAAGTAGGATCTGTGGGCAACACGAAGAAGTCTGAACAGAAAGCGTCTGCAGCTATATCTAATGAGCCTGCATCTCGTAAAGCTGCAGTTGAGCCGGAAATACCGGAAAGAAATATTTCGACTGAAACGGAATTTAGCTTTAATAAGGCTGATCTCGAATCAGACAAAAAAGAGTCGCCGTCACCGGCGGAGCAGGATGAGGACAAAAAAGATACATATACGCCTGAAGAGGAAGACCGCGTATTCAGCGGACTTCAAAAGCTCATGGCTGCAGAAGAGAAATTCAAGGAAGATATGGAAAGAGCTTCATATCTGACACCGGAAGAGTCTGCGCAGGCTGCAAAAGTGGAAGAAAAATGCAGTAAGCTTACATTTGTTCCTACAGTTACATTCCGTTCTATAGAGGATGAATACGCCGCATACTGCGACGAACATGGCATAAAGCACGAAAAGCCGAAGGCTGAACCTGAAAAAACTGTAGAAAAGCAGGAAAAGGCAGGCGTCCATGCAGAAAGCGGAGCTGAAAAGGCTGCTGAGACAAAGCATAAGAAGCACTCAATAAGAGATAGTATAAGAGAAAGCCTGAGAAACATCGAGAAAAATCAGGACAAGGCTGTTGAGATAAAGATAAACGAGCCGTCAGGCACGAAGGTAACTGTAAAAACTCAGGAGGTAAGCCTTGCGGCTGTGGAGCGTGCGCTTGAAAATGCACAGACGCGCGAGGTCAATATGGACGAGGTAGTAAAGCCTGCCAAAAATCTCCAGGTGTCAGTCGAGGTAAATGCGGCACAGGGAAACGCGTCTGTAGAGGTCACACGCAGACACGACGGCGCTACTGTTGTCAAGACGGTCGATAAAGCACATCAGGAACACCTTTATGTGGATGCTTCGAGCGATAAGAAAAATACTATATCAGATGCAGATGACGCCGAAGATAACAATGATGACATAAACGGTGGAAGCTCATTCTGGGAACGCTCAGACAGTGCGACTAAAATGACGATAACGGATATATTCGGACCGGAAGCGCGCAAGATCCTGAACCAGATAGACAAGAACTACAGCGAAGAACAGAAAAAGGCTGACGAGGATATCGAAAATTCGCTTATTCTTGACATAAATCCTGAAGATATCGCAATGACAGAGGATCAGACAGCGGCACTCTATAATATTGCGACAGAATCGGAACAGGACGTTGACGAGATCGAAGAAGAAGCGATTGAGGAAGGATCGGAAATCGTTGAAGATGTCAGCGCAGACGGTATCACGGAAGCCGAGGTAGAATCAGTAGAAACGGTCGAAGCTGCAGATAACGACGCTGAAGATAAAACAGTTGAAAATGAAAATATTTCTGAAAACAATGCCGGCGACGGCAGCTCTGATGAAAGTATTATTGCAGAAGAAGCTGTTTCAGAAGATAAGGCAGAAGAAGCGCCGGAGCAGACTCAGAATGACGCGGAAGCTAAGGAAATAGTCATAACACCTGAAGAATCAGTTGAAAACGCCGAGCCTGTACAGCAGCAGGATGAGAGCAGCACAGAAAGCGTTCCGGAGCTTGAAAAGACAAGACCTATCATGAAGGCTGAAAAAGCGATCATGAAGGAAGCAGCGCGCCAGAAAAAACGCGCAGAGAAAGCTCAGAAAAAGTTGCTCAAGGAAAATAAAGCTGACAAAGTATCTGAAAATACGTCTGAAAATAAAGGAGTAAGCAAAGTTCTCAAGTTATTTACGGCGATTCTGGTGATAATACTTATAGTCGAATTCTCTATAATAGGAATAAAGCTTTTCGCGAGCGATTCACAGGCTGCCGTATTTATAGACAAGGTAGAACAGTATGCAGTAGACATCGTCAAGGGCGGAAATAAGAACACTACAACGGGAAACGACAGCCAGCAGTCGCAGCAGGACAATAGCTCAACACCTGAAGCGACACCGGATGATGGCACTCAGCAGCCTGATGACGGAAGCGGTACAGCTACGCCTGCCGAGGATAACGGCGCAGCATAAACAGCATTTATAAAAATAAGTTGCAGGAGGATAACTTATGAAAGAAAAAGGGAGTGGGAAAGGAAAGGCAGGCATTATAGCGGTACTGGCGGTACTCGCGATAATAGTCCTGTGTTTCGGGACCATAGTTAATTTTGTGACGGACTACTGGTGGTTCAAAGATCTTGGATACACTCAGGTGTTCTTCACAAAGCTCTTCACAGAGATAAAGATAGCGATACCGACGTTTGTAATAACGTTCCTGCTGTCGCAGCTGTATCTCACTACGCTCAGACGCGAATATTTAAAAAAACTGGAAACAGTTGAAGGCCACGCGTCCGACAAGTCGATAAAGCGCTTTACGATGCTTATAAGCGCAATATTTGCAGTTGTAATAACGTTCCTGTTGACTACTTCTCTGTGGCAGCAGATACTTTACTCCATGAACAGCACGGAGTTTAACGTTACAGACCCGATATTCAATAACGACATATCGTTTTATGTATTCAGACTCGCGCTGATGAACAGCGCAAGCGGGCTTTCGCTCATGGTGATAATCGCATTCCTTATACTGACAGGCATTTACTACATGTACCTGATCAGCGTGCGCAGACCGACTATACTGGAAGATCGTGAGGTCTTTACCGCAGAGGAATACGAGGATATGCAGTCGGGCGGCGCCGGTGACGGCGAGGAAAATGCGGCAAATCACTTTGGAGCATTCGGGGCTGTATTCGGGCAGATGTTTGAGGACGGTCCTTCGATCCCGAAGCCTAAGAAGCAGATGAACAAGAGCAATTTCGCCATACTCGGAAAGATAGCGACGAGACAGCTCGTTATACTCGGTGTGCTTTTCTTCCTTATGATAGCGGCTACGTTCTTCCTCAGACAGTACGATCTGCTGTATTCTGCGTCGGGCGTTGTATACGGCGCAGGCTATACGGATATAAACATAACGCTTCTGGCTTACAGGATAGAAATAGCGCTTGCAGTGATCTCGGCGATAATGCTGATCGTGTGCGCTGCGCGCAAAAAGTTCAAGCGTATGCTCATCCTGCCGGTGATAATGATAGTCGTTTCAGTAGGCTCCGGATTACTCGGAAACGCTGTACAGTCGCTTATCGTATCGCCTGATGAATTTAACAAGGAATCTAAATACCTTGAAAACAATATGAAATACACGCAGATGGCGTATGGAATAGATCAGGTAAAGGATACTGAATTCTCGGCAAAGGGAACGCTGACGTCGCAGAACATCGTTGACAACCAGCCGACGATATCTAATATCCGTATAAACGACTTTACTCCGTCAAAGCAGTTCTACAATCAGACGCAGAGTATAAGAACGTATTATACTTTTAACGACGTTGACGTTGACAGATACATGATAGACGGCGAGTACACGCAGACGTTCCTTTCGGCAAGAGAAATGAACAGCGCAAACCTCGGCGATGATGTTTCGTGGCTGTCAAAGCATATAAAGTACACTCACGGCTACGGTATAACTCTTTCGAGAGTAGATGCGATAACCGCAACAGGCCAGCCGGAAATGCTCGTGGATAACATCCCACCTGTATCTGACACACCTGACCTGAAGGTAACTCGCCCTGAAATATATTTCGGCGAGTCTACAGACGATTATGTAATAACGAATACATCTGAACAGGAATTCGACTATCCGAGCGGAACAGAAAACGTTTACAGCAATTACGAGGGCGAAAACGGCATAAAGCTGTCGCTCCTCAAGAGGATATTCTACGCATTCAAGGAACAGAATATAAAGATACTTGTTTCTACTAATATAAACAGTGATTCCAAGATACTTTACGAGAGAAATATAATGGACCGCGTTACTAAGATAGCGCCGTTCCTTTCATATGATGCAGACCCGTATGTAGTTGTTTCCGAAAGTGGCCAGCTCTACTGGATAATAGATGCGTATACTATGAGCAGCTACTATCCTTACTCTGAAAAGGCTACGCTTGACGATAATATTACAACTTTTAACTATATACGCAACCCTATAAAGGTAGTAGTAAACGCATATGACGGTTCAACTGATTTTTATAAGGTCACAGACGAGCCGATATGTGATACTATAAGCAAGATATATCCGGGACTCATAAAGGACGTTTCAGAGATGCCTGAGGACCTGCAGAATCATATAAGATATTCAAATACGCTCTTCGCTATACAGGCAAAGATGTACCAGAGATATCATATGACAGACGTAAGCGCCTTCTACCTCAACGAGGACCGCTGGAGCGTTTCTACAGAGGTCTACGGTCAGGATGAAAAGACGATGGAGCCTAACTACTACATCATGAAGCTTCCGGGCGAAGAAGGCGAAGAGTTCATAAACTCAGTTCCGTTCACTCCGTCAGGCAAGAAGAATATGACAGGCCTGCTCGTTGCCAGAAACGACGGCGATAATTACGGCGAGCTGATAATCTACCGTCTGCCTAAGGATCAGGTAATATACGGTCCAATGCAGATAGAGTCGCAGATAGACCAGAACACAGAGATATCTAAGGAATTCTCGCTCTGGAACTCATCCGGCTCGAAGTATACGAGAGGTGATATGTTCGTCATCCCTATAGACGACTCGCTGCTTTATGTAGAGCCTGTTTACCTCGAGTCATCAAACGACACGAGCCTGCCTGAGGTAAAGAGAGTTATCGTCGCTTACGGCGACCAGATAGCTTATGCGCCTACGCTTGCGGAAGCACTCGACAGCCTGTTCAACATGGGCGACGCTTATGTTGACAAGAATACTGCCGATGGCTACGGTCCGGGAAGCGGAGATGATTCAAGCTCGGACGGCACGGCGAATATAGGCTCGATGTCGCTCAGCCAGCTTGCTAAAAAGGCAAATGAGGCATATAATAATGCAGTCTCGGCGCAGAAGAACGGCGACTGGTCAGGCTACGGAAAGTATCTGAACGAGCTTCAGAAGTATCTGAGCCAGATGGCTAGCGATTCTTCAACAGATACTACGGTGTCGGCTGACGCCGCAGGCGGTAATGATACTGCAGCAATGCAGGATGATACTGCGTCGGCCCCGACCGATGAACAGGCTGCGTAGGCAGCCCTGCAGAGCTAGACCGGTGACGGTCGCAAGTATGAAAATATTAATTTATTAATTATTACTGCATAGGCGGTCCGCGCGGCCGCCTGCAGCTTTACATCAATAACGACAAATATAAAAATTAAAATAACGTATTTTGGAGGCAATGAAAAATGTTAGACATTAAGAGAATTCGTGACGACTTTGAAAATGTAAAGAAAGCCGTTGAATCAAGAGGCAAGGGCGATTACAACATCGGTCGTACTATCGAGCTTGATGATAAAAGAAGAGCTCTGCTCGCAGAGGTAGAGGCACTCAAGGCTGAGCAGAACAAGGCTTCAAAGGAAATTCCTAAGATGAAGAAGGCAGGCGAGGACACTACTGCTCTTATGGCTGAGATGAAGGAACTCTCAAATAAGATCGCAGGTCTTGATGAGCAGGTAAAGGCTGTTCAGGCTGAGCTCAGAGACGTTCTCCTCGGGATCCCTAATACTCCGAACCCTGACGATCCTATCGGACTCGATGACAACGATAACGTTGAGATCAGAAGATGGGGCGAGCCGAGACAGTTTGATTTTGACTTCAAGCCTCACTGGGACCTCGGTACTGACCTCGGCATCCTTGATTTCGACAGAGCGGCAAAGCTCTCAGGTGCAAGATTTACAGTATACAAGGGCGCAGGCGCAAAGCTTGAACGTGCAATTATAAACTTCTTCCTCAACCTCCATACTGAGGAACAGGGTTACACTGAAATACTTCCTCCTTTCATGGTAGGCAGAACTGCTATGACAGGTACAGGTCAGCTTCCTAAGTTTGAGGACGATATGTATCACATCCCTGAGGTAGACCAGTTCCTTATCCCTACTGCGGAAGTTCCTGTAACTAACCTTCTGAGCGACGAGATCATCGACGGAGCTGAGCTTCCTATTTACTACACTGCTTATACTCCGTGCTTCAGAAAGGAAGCAGGTTCAGCAGGCCGTGACACAAGAGGTCTTGTAAGACAGCACCAGTTCAATAAGGTAGAAATGGTTAAATTTGTAAAGCCAGAGGATTCTTATGATGAGCTCGAAAAGCTGACTAATGATGCTGAAGAGGTCCTCCAGAGACTCGGTATCCCTTACAGAGTAATAATCCTCTCAACAGGCGATACAGGTTTCAGCTCAGCTAAGACTTACGATATCGAAGTATGGATGCCAAGCTATGGAAGATACGTTGAAATATCTTCATGCTCAAACTTCGAGGACTTCCAGGCAAGACGCGCTAACATCCGTTTCAGACGCGATGCTAAGTCAAAGCCTGAGTTCGTACACACACTTAATGGCTCAGGCCTGGCAGTAGGCAGAACATTCGCTGCTGTACTTGAGAACTACCAGAACGAGGACGGTTCTATAACTATCCCTGAAGTTCTCAGACCATTCATGGGCTGCGATAAGATCGAAAAGAAATAAGATGAAGATAAATGTCGGCGATACAGTCGAGCTGAAAAAGCCGCACCCGTGCGGCGGAAACAGGTTTGAGGTCATGTACGCAGGTATGGATTTCAGGATAAAATGCCTGAAATGCGGCTCACAGATGCGGCTTGACCGCCATAAGCTCGAAAAAAGAATAACGAAACATGAAGTGAAAAATACCGTTGACATTGATCGGAACACTGAGTTATAATACCAATTAATCAAATGCATTGACGGAGCTATTGTGTCAGTCAGAAAGCGTTTCAGAGAGCCGGCGGTCGCTGCGAGCCGGTACGCACGACATCACAGTCTCACTCCCGAGCAGCGTTCCTGAAACAGCTTTACTTGTAAGTAAGGAATGACGGCAGACACCGTTATCATGGTCGAGGGTTTGTTAGAACCTCTGAGAGACTGTACTATATTGCAGTAAGCAGGGTGGTACCGCGGTAATATTGATTTGAATTATCGTCCCTGAAGTCGTAAATATCGGCTTCAGGGACTTTTTGTTTTTCAGGCGCGCCGGGCGCGCGGAAGCTGCATAAGAGACTTGAAGCAGACAACATTAGAGTATTAGAATATTAGAGCATTGGAACATTGGAATGGGAGGAATAAAAAATGAAGCATATCAAGATATTTGATACAACATTACGTGACGGCGAGCAGTCTCCGGGCTGCAGCATGAACCTTAAGGAAAAGATCGAGATGGCGAAGCAGCTCGAAAAGCTGAACATCGACGTTATGGAGGCGGGTTTTGCGGCATCTTCACCGGGAGACTTCAACTCTGTAAAGACTATCGCCGAAACTATGAAAAACTGCACGGTAGCCAGCCTCGCGAGAGCTCTTCCGGGAGATATCGACAAGGCTTACGAAGCAGTAAAGGGCGCTGTTTCACCGAGGATACATACATTCATCGCAACTTCGCCTATTCATATGGAGTACAAGCTGCTGATGAAGCCTGAACAGGTCATCGAAAGCGCTGAAAGTATGGTAAAATACGCTAAGAAATACGTTTCTGATATCGAGTTCTCGGCAGAGGACGCTACAAGAAGCGACGTAGAATTTCTTGCTGAAATATTTGACAAGGTAATAAAGGCAGGCGCAACTACAATCAACATCCCTGATACGGTAGGCTACACTACTCCTGAGGAGTATTTTGCTTTCCTGACTGCTATCAGAGAAAAGTGTCCTGCGCTCGACAACGTAGATATCTCAGTTCACTGCCACAACGACCTCGGCCTCGCAGTCGCAAATTCGCTCGCAGCAGTAAGAGCGGGCGCTACTCAGATCGAATGTACTGTAAACGGCATCGGCGAAAGAGCGGGTAACGCTTCTCTGGAAGAATTTGTAATGGCTCTCAAGACGAGAAAGGACATCTATCAGGCAGACACAAGGATAGTTACAACTGAGATCATGAGATCTTCAAAGCTTCTCACTCGCATCACAGGCGTAAAGGTACAGCCAAACAAGGCGATCGTCGGCGAGAATGCGTTTGCTCACGAAGCAGGAATACACCAGGACGGTGTATTAAAGAACAAGGCTACTTACGAAATCATGACTCCGGAATCTATCGGTATCACAGAAAAGAGCCTCGTACTCGGAAAGCATTCAGGAAAGGCTGCTCTGAGAGACCGTATCAAGAGCCTCGGCTACGATATAACTGATGAAGAGCTCAACGTTGCATTTGCAAAGTTCAAGGACATCGCAGACAAGAAGAAGCAGGTCTACGACAGCGATATCGAAGCTATCGTTACAAAGGAAACTACTCAGATACCTCGCACATTCCGTCTCGACAGATTCGTTATCAACAGCGGCAACACTATAACAGCTATGGCTACAGTTCGCATGCTCAAGGAGGACGGCACAAAGGTAGAGGAGGTCGCACAGGGCGACGGTCCTATCGATGCAGCATTCCACGCTATCGAGAGCATCGTAGGCAGAAAGCTCCATCTGGAGGACTACAAGCTGCAGTCTATAACTGAGGGTAAGGACGCGCTCGGCGACGCTACTGTAGCGCTCAGTGAGGAAGGCAGAGAAAGAAACGGCAAGCCTGTTATCACAAAGGGCCGCGGACTCAGTACAGACGTTATCGAAGCAAGTCTTATTGCTTACATCAACGCTGTAAACAAGCTGATCTACGAGGAAAAGGAACACAGCGCGCATGCGTAAATAATAGATCCACTTGTAATAAATTTGCTCAGCGCTGCCGCGCATTTTGCAGCGCCCGGCGCTGAGTATGAAACATATGGGGCAATAAAAGAAGTAAACATCAGAAAGGAAGAACTGAAATTATGGGAATGACCATGACACAGAAGATTCTGGCTGCACACGCAGGTCTGGAATCTGTAAAGGCAGGACAGTTTATCGAAGCTAAGCTTGACGCTGTTCTCGCAAACGACATCACAGGTCCGGTCGCTATAAAGCAGCTGCCGGCAATGGGCGCAAAGGAAGTATTTGACAAGGACAGAGTTTATCTTATCCCGGACCACTTTACTCCGAATAAGGATATAAAGGCGGCTGAGCAGTGCAAGATCGTAAGAGAATTTGCAAGAGCCCAGGAGCTTTCAAACTATTTTGAGGTAGGCCGCGTAGGAATTGAGCACGCACTGCTCCCTGAACAGGGCCTCGTAACAGCAGGCGATGTAGTTATCGGCGCTGACTCTCACACATGTACATACGGCGCGCTCGGCGCATTCTCTACAGGCATGGGTTCTACTGATATCGCAGCAGGCATGGCAAGAGGCTACTCTTGGTTCAAAGTTCCTGCAGCTATAAAGTTCGAGCTCGTAGGCGAGCCTCAGGGCTGGGTAAGCGGTAAGGACGTTATCCTGCACATCATCGGAATGATCGGCGTTGAAGGCGCTCGCTACAAGTCTATGGAATTCACAGGCGAGGGCGTTAAGCACCTCAGCATGGATGCCCGTCTGACTATCTGCAACATGGCTATCGAAGCAGGCGCAAAGAACGGCATCTTCCCTGTTGACGACGTAACTCTCGAATACCTCAAGGGCAGATCAAAGCACGAGCCTAGAGTATTTGCCGCAGACGCTGACGCAGAATACGAACAGACTATAACTATCGACCTGTCTCAGCTCAAGCCGACAGTAGCGTTCCCGCATCTGCCTGAAAACACAAAGACTATCGACAACGTAGGCGACGTAAAGATCGACCAGGTAGTTATCGGTTCATGCACAAACGGAAATATCTCAGATATGGAGGTCGCAGCTAAGATCCTCAAGGGACGCAAGGTCGCAGACAACGTAAGATGCATCATTTTCCCGGGAACTCAGAACGTTTACAAGACTTGCATCCAGAATGGATGGGCTGAGATATTCATCGACGCGGGCGCTGTTCTGTCAACTCCGACATGCGGACCTTGCCTCGGCGGTCACATGGGTATCCTCGCAGCAGGTGAAAGAGCGGTAGCTACGACTAACCGTAACTTCGTAGGCCGTATGGGTCATGTTGATTCAGAAGTTTACCTCGCAAGTCCTGCAGTAGCGGCAGCTTCTGCGGTAGCAGGCAAGATCGCTGATCCTGAGGAGATAGCGGGTAAGGCTGAGTAATCAATAATCAATAATAAGGGCACAAAATGCGGCGAAGCCGCATCTCCCGTGCGCCTGGCGCACCCATGCTGCCGCTTCGCGGCAGACAAGGATCAAGCGGCGGCAGGCCGCCGCGCATTACAGCATATATTATTCATAATAATTTTAACGGAAGGAGAAACCTATGGGTTTTGCATATAAATACGGGGACAACGTTGATACAGACGTTATCATCCCTGCAAGATATCTTAATACTTCAGAGCCTGCAGAGCTTGCAAAGCACTGCATGGAGGACATCGACGCTCAGTTTGCGGGCAAGGTAGTTGAAGGCGATTTTATCGTTGCCGACAAGAATTTCGGCTGTGGTTCTTCGCGTGAGCATGCGCCTATCGCTATAAAGGCTTCAGGTGTAAAGTGCGTTATCGCTGCTTCATTTGCGAGGATCTTCTTCAGAAACTGCATAAATATCGGTCTGCCTATCATGGAGTGTCCTGAAGCAGCTGCTAAGATCAGCTCAGGCGACGATATCGACGTTAATTTCGATACAGGCGTTATTACAAACAACACAAAGGGCGAGACTTACCAGTCTGAGCCGCTTCCTGAGTTCCTGCAGAATCTTATCGCGCAGGAAGGTCTTGTAAATTACACTAAGAGCAAGCTTCAGAATAAGTAAAAATATCGGAGGAATATTAAAATGGAATTTAATATCGCAGTTATAAAGGGCGACGGAATAGGCCCTGACGTTGTAGACCAGGCAATGCTCGCGCTCGACAAGGTAGGCGAGATCTACGGTCATAAGTTCAACTATACAGAAGTACTCGCAGGCGGCTGCGCTATCGATGAATACGGCGTGCCGCTGCCGCAGAGCACTATAGATGTCTGCAAGGCAAGCGATGCTGTTCTGCTGGGCGCTGTAGGCGGTCCTAAGTGGGACGAGCAGCCGAGCAACAACCGTCCTGAAAGAGCGCTCCTCGGTCTCAGAAAGGAGCTTGGCCTTTTCGCTAACATCCGTCCTGCAATGATGTTTGACGAGCTTGCTGATGCAAGCCCGCTCAAGCCTGAAATAATCGCAGGCGGCTTCGACATGGTAGTATGCAGAGAGCTTATCGGCGGTATCTACTTCGGCGAAAGAGGTTCAAAGGAAACTGAAATGGGTCCTGCTGCTTACGATGTAGAACAGTACTCTGAGGGCGAAGTAAAGAGAATAGCTGAGATGGCGTTCGATATGGCTATGAAGAGAAACAAGAAGGTAACAAGCATCGACAAGGCTAACGTTCTTGACAGCTCAAGACTCTGGAGAAGAGTTGTTACTGAAGTAGCAAAGAACTATCCTGAGGTAGAGCTGAATCATTTCTACGTAGACAACGCTGCTATGCAGATCGTAAGAAATCCAAAGCAGTTCGACGTTATCCTGACAAGCAATATCTTCGGCGATATCCTGTCTGATGAAGCAAGCCAGGTAACAGGTTCTATCGGCATGCTCCCTTCTGCTTCACTGGCTGAGGGCAGCTTTGGTATGTACGAGCCTATCCACGGAAGCGCTCCTGACATCGCAGGTCAGGACATTGCAAATCCTATGGCTACTATCCTTTCTGCCGCAATGATGCTCAGATACACTTTCAACCTCGGTAAGGAAGCTGACGCTATAGAAAACGCTGTAAAGCAGGTACTCGCTGATGGCGTACGCACAGGCGATATCGCTAAGCCGGGTGAAAAGGTTTACGGCACTAAGGAAACTGGTAAGCTGATCGCTGAGGCTATAAAGTAGTTAAGCAATCAAGGTCAGACATTGAAACGGCTGTAATAAAATGGATATTATCCTGCGCGCGTCACCGCGCGGGCGGATAATGGAATTGAATGTGACGGAATTGAATATAGAAGCGATATGAAAAAAGTCCGGGGAGCCGGTGTTCTGTTGATGAACGTCGGCTCTCCGGACTTTTATTGTTGATCGGACCGTTATATTAAATCGCTTATTACCTATATACTATTTATTACCTGTTGTGCTCGCGCATCATCATGCCGAGGTCTTCAAATATATCGTGCGGGAGCATGCATGTCTGGCTGCGGCGCGCTGAACAGCGTTCAGCGGCGCGGCCGTGTAGCCAGACGCCGCATATGGCGGCGTCCTCGGCGCTCAGACCCTGTGCGGCAAGAGAGCCTATCATGCCTGCAAGTATATCGCCGCTGCCCCCGCGGGCGAGCCCTGAATTGCCTGATGTGTTTCGGTATATATGGCCGTCAGGCGTTGCTATTATCGTTCTGTGCTCTTTAAGGACTACGACACAGTTGTTTTTTATGGCGTATAATACGGCTATTTCTGCGGGCGACTGTTTAATGTGACCTATAGTGCATCCGCAGAGGCGGGCGAGCTCTCCTGGATGCGGGGTGATTATAACGCTGCCGTCTGATGCTGTGTGCGGGAGTGCTGTCAGATTTGAGGAAGCAGGATCCTGGTCGACGATACTGTGTCGCGCAAGGGCGTTCAGCGCGTCAGCGTCGAGTACTGCGGTCACGTTTGCATCTGTTACGAGCGCTTTAGTTAATACAGTTGTATCGTCAGTGTTTCCCATTCCCGGGCCGATGACGAGCGCAGAATAGCCGTTGTCGAGCTCTGTGCGGAGTTTTGCGGCTTCCGACGCATCTATTCCGCCAAACCATTCATCTTTTTCGTTTGGCGTGTCAGACTGGCTGCAGGACATAAGTATAGCTTCAGGCATGCGCGGCTGTACTGACGCGAAAACAGGCTCTACTGTAGCGAGCGTAACTATACCGCATCCGCTACGCAATGCACCTTCAGTACAGAGCGCTGCAGCTCCGCGGAAGCGTGAGCTTCCTGCTACGCAGAGGACCTTTCCGTATGTACCCTTGTGGCTCTCCTGCACGCGTTCGGGAACGCGCTCCCATACCATATCTTCTGTTATTTCTTTTATTCTTAGTCTGAGGCGTTCGCCCATTGCCCTTTTCCTCCTGATCATATATTTCTGAATGATATTTTATCAGTGCATTGTGACGACTTCAAGGTCGTGTTTTTGTTGATGCAGGGATGAACGCAGTATCAGATAAAGCTTTGAAAATCAATGAATTTGTAACTGTATGAAATATTTTGACATTACAATAACAATGTATACAAAATATAAGTATGTAAATAATTATGTTTGATTGAAACAAAATAGTTTGGATAAATCCGCATAATGTGTTAAAATGAATGTGTAAGAAGGATCTGTGGAATACATAGTACTGTTTTTATTATGTAACGGCGGGTTTTCTGCCGATGCTGTAATGTAAAATACTTGTAGCCTTTAGATGATGTGGGTGCGCCGGGCGCACGCTTGATCGTTAAAAAATTATCGTTTTAGTATTCGGTACATTGCACAGATCATATTGAATCATATAACTTATTAAATATTATAAATAAGGAGGCAACTGTTTATGAAGGATGTAGTAATCGTAAGCGCAGTAAGAACACCGATCGGACGTTTTGGTAAATCTTTAAACAACGTTACTGCTGTTAAGCTCGGCGAGATCGCTATAAAAGAAGCTGTATCTCGTGCAGGCATAGATCCTGCAAGCATCGATGAAGTCATCTACGGATGTGTACTGCAGGCAGGTCAGGGTCAGGGTGTTGCAAGACTCGCAGCTATGGGAGCAGGCATTCCTAAGGAAGTTCCTGCGATGACTATCAATAAGCTGTGCGGCTCAGGTCTCAGAACTATAAGCATGGCTGCTCAGGTAATAAAAGCGGGCGATGCTGACATCATAGTTGCCGGAGGTACTGAGAGCATGACTATGGCTCCGTATCTCGTTCCTAAGGCAAGATGGGGCGCTCGTATGGGCAACGTTCAGATGGAGGACGATATGCTCAGAGACGGTCTTACAGATACATTCAGCGGGCTCCATATGGGTATAACTGCTGAAAACGTTGCGGAGCAGTGGGGCATCACAAGAGAAGCTCAGGATGATTTCTCATTCAAGTCACAGCAGAAGTGCGAGGCTGCTATAAAGGCAGGCAAATTCAAGGATGAGATAGTTCCTGTGGAAGTTCCTCAGTGGGACGGCAGCACAGTTGTATTTGATACAGATGAGCACCCTATCCCGGGCATCGCAAGAGAAGCATTTGACGGCGCAAAGCCTGCATTTAAGAAGGACGGTACTGTTACTGCTCTTAATGCTTCAGGTATAAACGACGGCGCAGCTGCAGTAGTTGTAATGTCTGCTGAAAAAGCTGAAGAGCTCGGTATCAAGCCGCTCGCAAAGATAGTTTCTTATGCATCTGCAGGTGTTGATCCTTCTATCATGGGTATCGGTCCTGTTCCTGCTACTAAGAAGGCTCTTGAAAAGGCAGGTATCACGCTTGACGATATCGACCTGATCGAAGCAAACGAAGCTTTTGCTGCTCAGTCTGTAGCTGTAGGAAACGACCTCGGATTCGATCCTGAAAAGCTGAACGTAAACGGCGGCGCTATAGCGCTCGGTCATCCTATCGGCGCGTCAGGCTGCAGGATACTCGTTTCTCTGCTTTACGAGATGGAAAGACGCGATTCAAAGTACGGTCTGGCTACGCTCTGCATAGGCGGCGGTATGGGTACGGCTATGATAGTTGAGAGAGTTTAGGAAACAAGGAATAAAATAAGGCTGACTAATTAACTGCTTTCTTAATTAAAAATTAAATAGTTAACGGCAAAAGCCGCCTGCTTTGAAAGCGGGCGGCTTTTGCTGTATAATGAAAGAAGTGCGATAAAAGAAATTTGTGAAAGATAAAGGCGGAATGAATATTATGAAAAAATCACTTTCCTGTAAGACTTATGCAAAGATAAACCTGTCGCTCGATGTGACGGGTGTGCGTGAGGATGGATACCATGAGGTAGCTATGGTCATGCAGGGGATAGATCTGTATGATGAAATGCGCGTGCGGATATTTCCGGCGGATGAGCATAAGATAACGCTGAAGACAGACAAGTATTTTGTGCCGACAGATGCGAGGAACACAGCGTATAAAGCAGCTCAGCTCATGATAGACGAATGCGGGCTCGAGCCGATGGAAATACGAATAGATATAAAAAAGACGATCCCTGTGGCTGCCGGCCTGGCCGGCGGTAGCTCAAACGCTGCAGGCGTTATAATGGCGCTTAACGATATGCTTGAGCTCGGACTTGATATTAAAAAAATGTGTGAGCTTGGTCAGAAGATCGGCGCTGACGTGCCATTCAGCATAATGACGATGGCAGCGGCAGAACCGGAGCTTGAAGTTGACGGGGGCGCGACCTGTGCGCTTGCAGAGGGGATAGGAGAAGTGCTGACACCGCTCAGACCGGTCGATTTCTGGGTAACTTTGGCGAAGCCGCCTATAGCTGTTTCCACCCCATCCGTTTACAAGTGGCTGGATGAGGTCGGAGAGTATGATCACCCTGATACAGAAAAGGTGCTTGAAGGTGTCAGGGAAGACAGCCTGGAAACTGTAGCAGCAGGAATGGGTAATGTACTCGAAAACGTGACATTGCAGCGCTTTCCTGAGGTAATGGAATTAAAGAAACAGCTGCGCGCATTTACAGAAGCAGCGGAGCTCGGAGCACCGACAATGATGAGCGGAAGCGGCCCAACGGTTTATTCGCTGTTTAACAATCGTGAGAGTGCCGAAGCGGCAGAAGCAGCTTTGCGGAATTCTGTGAATAAAAAAAAGGCAGATATTTTCTGCGTAAAAACTATCTGATTTTCTGTACATTGCACCTTGTATACATAGTACAATTGAAGTATAATTATTGATGCACTACCGAGAGTTCACCGCAGTGCGTATCGATGAAAGCCTGCTTGAGGCAAGCGGGACCCTGCATTTAGGGAAGGTATAGACGTAAACAGTATAAACGTATATGCAGGACGATACTGATGAAAAACAGCGGCGTATCGGTAAAAGTACATAATTTTTTATACAAGTGAGGTTAGAACAAGTGTTAAACATCAATATGCAGCAGCATAAACCACTTAGAATTTTAGTTTACGAAGAACTCCGTATGTTGATCATGACGGGTCAGATAAAACCAGGTACAAGAATGATGGAGATAGATCTTGCCGAGAGCATGGGCGTAAGCCGTACTCCTGTCAGAGAAGCCATCAGACAGCTTGAAAAGGACAATCTCGTAACTATAGAGCCAAGAAGAGGCGCTTATGTTTCTGACATTTCCGCAGTAGATCTCGAAGATATGCTCATAGTCCGCGAACCGCTCGAAGGCCTCGCTACATACCTTGCAACACAGCGTATGTCAGATGAGGAGATCGAAGTTATAAAGGGCGTAAACGAAGAATACGAAGCAGCTCTCCGCGACAAGGACAAGGAAAAGATGATCCAGTCAGATACGCACTTCCACAACCTCATCACACAGGGCAGCGGCAACGAGTACCTTATCAACATCCTTCTCGACCTTCAGGAACAGGTTCTCAGATTCAGATACATCTACTTTAAATCAACAAAGAGAGCAGAGGAAGTAGTAAACGAGCACAGAATGATCCTCGAAGCTCTTACAAACAGAGATGCAGACGCAGCTCGCGATTACTGCAAGGATCACATCAAAAAGCTTCGTGAAGCTATAACTCAGGAAAAGGATTTCCATCCTGAAATAATAAACGAGCCGGGAAAGGCAAAAGCCGAGTAATCAGGGCATACAGCTTGCAGGCGCCCAGCGCCTTAGTCCGTTGCGCTCTGAGGCGAGCGCGATACCCAGCCGGTGACGGCTGCAGTTAAGTGAGTATTAAGAGGGGCGATACATTATGGCAGACAGATCATTTGAAACGGGTCCTATAAGGCCGCCAAGCGAGGCGAACAGCCTTCTTTTACAGGTGACTCAGGGCTGTACATGGAATAAATGCAGGTTTTGCGTCGTGTACAGAGGCTCGCAGTTCCACATGCTGCCGCCTGATAAGGTCAAGCAAAATATAGACAACATGGCGTATTTCCGTGATATGATAAAATCGTTTTCGCGCGAGAACGGCCATATCGACAAGGAAGGGCTGTATGCGGAGCTCGAAAAGCTGACGCAGGATGAGTTGCAGTGCTTCTACATGGTCTACAACTGGCTGGCGCATGGCGGCAAGTCAGTCTTCCTTCAGGACGGCAACTCCATAGCGCTGAAGCCTGAAAAGCTCGCCGACATACTGTTTTATCTCAGGGAGAAATTCCCTCACATAGAGCGGATAACGACATACGGGCGTGCCGAGACACTGTCGAGATGGTCTGTCGAACAGCTGAAGCTGCTGCGGGAGAGCGGCCTTGACCGCATCCATACAGGCTTTGAGAGCGGGTCGGATAAAGTCCTCGAGATGATAAACAAGGGCCTGACTCAGAAGCAGGAGATAGACGGCGGGCTAAAGGTAAAGGAAGCCGGGATGGAGCTTTCAGTGTACTTTATGCCGGGCATCGGGGGCGTTGAGTTTTCCGGGGAAAATGCCTCAGAAACGGCTAAAGTCGTAAATGAGATATCGCCTGATTTCGTCCGCCTGCGGACCTTCGTGCTCAAGACTGATTCCGAGATGTACGAGATGTTTCAGAAAGGCGAGTTTACGGAGTGTAGCGATATAATGAAGCTTGCCGAGATACGCGACCTGATAGCCGGAATAACAGCGCCTGACGTTAATATAGTCAGCGACCATATAGTGAACCTCATTGGTAATATGAATGGACGAATAAGTTCTGACAAGGAACGCCTGCTCGCGCAGGCCGACAGAGTGCTTGAGCTTCCAAAGGAAGAGCAGCGCTTGTATCAGCTGACACGCAGACACGGTATCATAGACGACCTTCCGCAGCTTGCAATGCTTACGCCGCAGAGGCGGGAGCACCTGCAGCAGATATGTGATTCATATAAAGATGAGCAGTTGTGGGAGTCGCATCTTAACAGCATACTTCGTCAGTATGTTTAGTAATGTAAAATTTAGAATATATGATTTTCGAATAATATTTCAGACATGGGACTGTTGCAAAGCGCGGCAGTCCTTTTTGTTTTAAAATGAAAAAGTCATACATGCTCCCGCTCGTTCATATAGATATACAGGGCAAATGTAAATGATCCATGAGGAGGTTGACATATGAGCGATAAATATTTAAATATAACGGAGCATGAGGAAGAGCAGATACCGGCATATGCAATGATACCGGCCGGCATGAATGCTGAAAGTGATACCGACGAAGCTTTGAGCGATAACATCGGTCTGATGCAGGAAGTGCTGCAGGATGAGAAAGCCACAGATGCACCGCAGGTCGAAGCGGAACAGCCGCACCAGACATTATCAATGCCTTTGCATAAAGCTATGCCGGAGGTGATACCAAAGGAAGCTTCCAGCGAAAAAATTCCTGAAAAAGAAAAAGCTGTAACACTTACACCGGCAACAGATGACCTGAAAAGCGCTCGCATACGACTCAGCGGAGCATGGCCAGTGAGGCTTCCGCATATGAGCATAGAAGAGGACATACTTGTTCCGGATACCAGACCGGACCTTGAAAAGATACTGAGTGTAACGGCAGTGCCGGAAATAAGCAAGCACGAGTCATATGCAGGACAGAATGGCAAGAACATGCTTAAGGTAAACGGCAGCTTTGACATATCAGTACTGTACCTGCCGGCAGGCAGCGTTACCGGCGTAGTTGCAATAAATTCAAAAATACCGTTCAGGCGTGAGTTTGAAATAAAAGAACCTCTTTCAATGCAGGCTGAGATAAGAGTCACAGGAAAAATGCCTGAAGCAAAGGTAATAAACGAAAGAAAGATAAGGATATCGACAGGCGCATCATTTAATGTATGGGAATATGGAGATACCGAGATGGAGCTTCTTGAAGGTGTGCGTGACGAATCTCTGCTCCTGAAGAAAGAGCGTGTGTGTTTTACAGACATGGCGCAGCGCCGTACAGATACAACAGACATACATGAGAGGATACGGCTTAAGGAAAGCTATCCTGAGCCAAAGACCATATTGCGCCATGAGATGAATGTAGTAGAAAACCACAGGCAGATATCAAAAGGTAAGGCGGTAGTAGAAGCAAGTCTGTACTACAGCATACTCTATATGCCGGAGCCGTCTGCGGTAGTCTCAGCTGATCCAACGACAGATGAAGCTGTTCCGGTATATGTTCGCGGCAAGGTAGACTTTACGCAGTTCCTGCGTCTCCCTGATGTAAAGGATGATGAAGCAGCGGGAAGCATAGTGAAATTTGACATACTGAGTTCCGATATATCGCTGCGTGCTCCGGGAGCATCTATGCAGGAGGATGATGGTATGTATGATGAGGATGAATACGATGAAGGCAGGGACAGCTCTGCTGACAGCAGCGCACCGTACTTTCAGCTCGATGCAAGTGTTGCAGCCAGTATACAGGTCTACAGGAGCATTGAACGCGATGTTGTGACTGACATGTATCATCGTTCAAAGGATCTGGAATACTCTACAGCTCCGTATCAGGTCTCAGAGCTCTGCGGAAGTGCTTCACCGGATATTTCCATAAGGGAAACGGTAAATATACCTGAAACACGCGGAAATGCGGCTTCAGTGCCATATATATCATTGACAGCTGAAAATATTACGGCATCGGCAGAGGATGAACGATGTGTGATAGAAGGATCTGTAAGAGCAAATATACTTTTTATTACAGAAGAGAACTCTGAGATATCGTGTTTTGAACATCATATCCCTTTCCGTGCGGTGACAGACATGCCGGGAGCATGTGCTGACAGTTATGCGGAATGTGATGCAGGTATAAAGGACATATGGTTCGACCGCGTAAACTCACGTCAGATAGATATAAACTGCAGCATTTCGGTACGTGTATCCGTATGGAATACTGAATCACATGAGTTTATCGATAAAGTCTGCTATATAGATGACGGGAGGATTCCTCAGCCGTTTTCAGGAATAGTAGTATATATGACGAAGCCAGAAGATACACAGTGGAGCGTATCAAAAAAATTCAGGACTACAGAAGCAGCACTGCGTGAGGTAAACGGCCTTGAGGATAAGCAGCCTCTGTCTCCGGGGATGCGCCTGCTTATAGTATAACGAAAGTGCAGCAGGTATAAAATAAACGAAAACAGGGTATTATCCTTGCGGAGGTAATAATACCGATGATAAAAAAGAGAAAATGGATACCGGTGCTTGTCTGCATAGTAGCTGCAGCAGCACTTATGACAGGTATGACGTACAGGTACAACGAATTGCTCAGCAATGAAGATTTTATACGCTTTCATGTAGTGGCAAACAGTGATTCAGAGGAAGACCAGGCTCTTAAGCTCAAAGTAAGAGATAAGCTTATAGAAAAAATAAACAATGATCTCGTCCGCCTGGCGGTCGCCGAAGCTGACGCAAATGATGAAAAAGCTTCGCTTAATATTGAAGAATCAAGGGTATATATAAAAGAGAATCTTGATGATATAGAGGAAGCAGCTAAAGAGATCGTAAGAGAAGAAGGCTACGATTATGATGTACGCACAGAATTCGGAGTCAGCTGGATACCTGAAAAAACATACGGTTCAGTCACATTTCCTGCAGGAAATTACGAGGCACTTAAAATACTTATAGGCGAGGCTGAAGGTCATAACTGGTGGTGTGTGCTCTACCCGCCGCTGTGCCTTATCGACAGCTCATACAGCGTAGGCTCCGGCAGTAACGGCAGCGATATGATGAAAGACATCGTAATGTCAGAGCGCTATCGTGAGCTTACAGAAGCCGCAGAGTCAGGCAGACCTGCAAGCGTACTTCATCTGCGCTTTAAATCGCTTGAAGCGCTTAAAAATATTTCATAAATGTAGTCATTTAAAATTATATACGGCACACAAAATAGCTGATGAAATGAAACCGGTTATATGGTACAATTAAATTATCTATGATGTAGAAAAGAGGTAAAAACAAATGAGAAAACTGGGCGTAAAAACAAGCACATATGCAAATACAGAATTATATACTATAAACCCTATCGATGCTGAGGGTCACGGAACTATAAAGCTTGACGGATTAAAGTACGGCTTTGAAAGAGGCTTCCGTTTCTATAAGCTCGATGTACCTAAAGAATGGATGAACCCTACAGGTGAGTTTGAAAAGCAGGTAAAGCCTATGCTGACTGATGAAAACAAGCTTACAGACTGGGATGAGATCGAAGCTTACTTCAAGACTTGTGTAGTTGAGGACTAATTAAAGAAAAAAAGATTTTGTCATAAGAAATAAAGTTAGGCAAGGTTAACTGGTATAAGTAAATAATTATACCTGCTATTTAAAAATAAATATTGCATATTGAAAAAAAAACGGTATAATAATTAGTGTCAGTGAGATGCTGACACATGACTAAGCAAAATTCGTTTTCAATAGACCCCAAATCCAAACCCGCCCGGCGAATGAACCCCAATCATTCGCCGGGTTTCCTTTTTTGCCAAAATGCTGATAAAACGGTAAATTCATAGAAGATATTTATAGATGAATAAAGTATTACCTATTAAACAGGTCTGCTTATAATTTGTATATCAATAATAATGCTTGCAAAATACTCATACACAGGTTATAATGTAGGTGATTGAGAGGTGATAATCATGGAAGAATTATATGCTGTGTATCTCGAAAGTCTCGATCAGGACTTGCGTGTTTTTGAAAAAGAAGCTGAAGCACAGGCTCATTTTGAGGCTATGAAGTCAGACGGTAAGCCGGTAAAGATGGAAAAATTTACTATTTATCAGGTTATAGGTGTCGACAAGGCAAACGGTGAGGCAGCTGCGGATCCGGGCTTCTGGGAGGAGCTTCGTTATGATAATGGAAACTGCAAGTTGATTCAGCACTACAGCTGGCATCAGCCGCCTGAAAAGGAAGGCTATTATGCGGAGTACAGCTTGGAGTGGTAATTTTAAATTAAGCAAGATCCACATCTCAGAATGTTAAATTGGTCGTTATTCTGCAGATGATATTTCAGGGAATGCATATACGTTAAGAGTGAGAAACGAAAATACCCGCGGACGCAGCGGGTATTTTCATTTTTTGATGCGGCCGGGAGACCGCGCAGTTATGTAATTGTTATATTTACTTATTCATTTATGATATCTGCTGTATCAGTCGTTACTCTGAAAAGCAGAAATGTATCATATCTGTCGTCTTTTTGATGAATGATGCACTCTGATGACATCTGCTGCATCATCTTTTTTATGTTCTTTACGCCAAAGCCTGTGCTGGTCGAATGGTCCGCGAGTTCATTTATACGGTTGCTTACATGCAGTATGACCTTGTCATTTTCATGAAAAAGGTTTACTATTACCGCGTTGGTGCGGTCAGCGTATTTAAGAATATTTGAAACTATATTATCGAATATCCTTATCATGAACTCACCGTTTACCTTTATGTTTACATCGACCATATTCATGTTTATCTGTATCTGGTAGCCTTCTATCGTCAGATAGCCCTTCATGCTTGAAAGCTGGTCGTAGAAAGCGTCATACATACTGACAGTTTCGAGTGAGATGTCAGCGTTCTTATCCATTATGAAATATGAGAACATATTATCAGACATATGTTTGAGCTGTGCGGCCTTTTCATATGATTTTTCTATATAGCTTTCGCGCTCCTCGTCTGTTTCATAGCGATGCTCACGCAGCATGCCCAGATATATCATGAGCGGCGTCATAGGTGTTCTGAGGTCGTGCGACATTTCAGTTACGAGCGCCTTGCTCTCATCCTGGAGCTGCATGATGCGCGCGAGCTTCTGTATAAAGCTCTGGCGAAGTGAATCGACGCTGCCAGCGAGCATGGCTATTTCATCGTTGCCCTGTACAGTTATAGGATAGTCGAGATCACCGTTTTCCATGCGGTGGACTTCTTCTGAGAGCTGTATAAGGTATTTCATCTTTTTACGGACTGCCATGAGTATTATGAATATAAACAGCAGGCACGGGAAGAAAAATTCGAGCACGTACGCTATACGGTAGTAATTTGTTGAGTAAAAGCCGTATATTATAACGTCAGCCTCGCCGTCAGCAAAATTTACTTTATACGATGCGTGCATGGCGTAATCGCTTTCTATCATTACGGCGCTGCTTATCGACGAGCTGTAGTCTTCATCAGTTTCTTCATCCTGTGAATATGAAGATGTCATCTGGGAGTCATAAACGAGCACGTCATCCTTATATACTGTAAGAGTAACGACATTTCCGTCTTTTACCCATTTGCTGAGCATGTACCAGTCATCAGATCTTACGTCATACTCATTTATATAATTTTCAAGGCTTGAAATAGTCTCCTCGTCGCATTTTTTATAGTACTTCTCAGTATCGAACATTTTGTCGAGAGCCGCCTCAGTGACTATGCTCAATACAAAGTAAAATATCACAGCTGCTGCAAGTGCAAATGCAGATACTACTGCCATTTCCATTGCGAGCGACATTTTGTAAGGTTTTTTCATGATGCTTCACCTTGGGCTGATCAGCGGTTGAAGCGATAGCCGCGGCCCCATTCAGTGATTATATATACAGGGTTCTGAGGGTCGTCCTCTATTTTTTTGCGAAGCTTTCGGATATGGACCATTACAGTATTGTTTGAACTGTAAAAATATGGTTCATCCCATATCGTTTCATAGATAGACTGTATTGAAAATATCCTGTTGCGGTGTTTCATGAACATTCGCAGCATGCGGTATTCAATATCTGTAAGGTCTATCTGAACTCCGTTTTTCCATACGGCGTTGAACTGCTCACTGAGCTTCAGTCCTTCAGCTGTCAGATATGTTTCGTTGTTATCCATTGAGGATTTGCCGCGGTATACCTGGTAGCGGCGCATGAGCGCGGTGACGCGCGCGATGAGCTCTGTTTCTGAAAACGGCTTCGTAAGGTAATCATCGCCGCCCGCAAGGAGCCCTTCGGCTTTATCAGATGCATTAGATTTTGCAGTCAGGAAAAGTATCGGGGCGTTGTAATTTTTTCTTATTTCGCGGCAGACGTCTATGCCCGACATGCCCGGCATCATTATATCAAGTATTATAAGGTCTACGTTGTCATCTATCATTTCGAGCGCGCTGAGACCTTCCTCAGCCTGCAGCACATGATAGCCTTCGTGAGAGAGAAGTACGTCGAGCACTTCACGTATGTCTTTGTCATCCTCGATTATGAGGATCGTAGCGTTGTTGTGTTCACTCATATGATCTCCACCTCGTTTAAATTTGTTAGCTTATTTTACAATATATTTCTTAACAGTTCCTTATAGCGAACGAAAAAATACGAAAAATTACTTTACGGTATTTTATCAGGTAAATTTTTTCTAATGAAAATATCATATATGCGACGGCCCGGCCGTCCCGCAGAAAGCACAGCGGCAGCCGCCTCGATGCCAATACGTGATGAACTTCAAAGCGGCTGCCGCCATTATTTTATTATTATGAGAGAAAATGAAAAATTTAAAACCGGAGCAGACTGTAACAAGTTGGCCCTGTCAAGGCTGTGCGGTTATGAAGCGCTGAATGTTATACGCTCTGTTCCTACGCCCATTGAAAGGTTGAAATCAGAGAGCGCGTTGTTATATGTTACGATAGCGTTCGTAAGTCCCTGCTTCGCCTGCTGGAGAGAAAGCTTTGTTTTATTTACGTCAGATATCGTTATCATACCGAGCTCGAACTGCTTTTCCTGAACAGCCAGTGATTTTTCAGTGAGTGATATAGTTGATTCAAACGTCTTTATCTGGTTTTCAAGCTCAGCGAGGTTGTAGTAGTTTGTACGCATATCTGTTTTCATGCTTGACTTTGCCTGCTCAAATCCTATTTTAGCGTTCTGATAAGCTACTTCAGCCTGCTTGTAGGTACCTGAGCTTGTAGAAACAGTGTAGCGGAGAGAGTTGTACTGCATCTCTGAAACTTCTATACCGTAATCGATATATTTAAGGCTGAGGTTGTTATTCATCATGCTGTCTATCGCTTCATCAAGCGTAGGAAGCTCTGCCTCTGCCTGCTCAAGCGGTGTAGTGAGTTTAAGCTCTGTATCTGTAGGCAGGTTCATGAGCATGTTGAAGCTGCTCTGTGCTGACAGGAGCGTCTGTTCAGCCTGGCTGAGAGTGCTTTCAGCTGAAGTAAGGCTGTATTCCTGACTTGTGAGTGCGAGGTCTGAGAGCATACCGAGAGAATGCTTTTTCTTTGCTATTTCAAGGAGCTGCTTTTCTATTTCTACGGATTCCTTGCTTACTTCAACATTTTCCTGTGCCTGAAGTACGCCGTAGTAGAGCTGGCGTGTAGTCTTTTCTATGCTGTTCATTTCAGCCTGGTAATTGTTATCTATGTTGGACTCTATGAATTCACGAGTCTTCTGCAGTATCTTTTGATTTGATGAACTTATACCGCTTGACTGAAGCTGATACAGCGTATTGAGATCCATATAGTCTGAGTATTTAAGCGTATCGTTTATGACCTTCAGATTATCGCTCGTACTGCGCAGGGTTGCCTGGTCGTTCTTTTTGTTCATTTCAGCTGTTTCAGCCTGCAGGCCCGTAGTCTGCATGATATTTATAGCTTCCTCGAGACTAAGCTCTTTAATGTTGGCAGCTGAAGAGGTATCATTGCTTTCGCTGCCTGTATTTGTATTGTCATCTGAACCGTCTGTCACAGCTGTACGTGCTGATGTGTAGCCGTCCTTTGCGGCTGCTTCTATAAGTGATGAAGCATTGTTGATGATTATTGCTGCATTTCCGCGTGTCACGTGCTTTGAACCGTCAGCAGTCGGATCGAAATCCTTTATACCGTTGTAAAGACCGAGCTCTTTAGCGGCTGCCACGTAGTTTGCAGGCCATGCTCCCGTCACCTTGCTCATGTCGTACTCGCATGCGCGTACTGCCATAGCCGTTATTTCATTATACGTTATAGTCTTTGACGGACGGAACGTGTTGTCAGTGTAGCCTGTAACGATGCCGCATATGCTGCTGACACCGATATACGGCGCAGACCAGCTTGTGCTGTAAACGTCCTTGAATGCAGAGCCGTTTTCTGACATAAGCGTCGTGTCTCTTATATCCGCATGAACAGTCGATTCATCTGCTTTTGCAGCATCATCCTCATTGTATCCGTTCAGGATGACTGCACTGAGCATCTTGCTTATCTCAGCTCTTGATATGCTGTTTTCCGGTTTGAAGGTCCCGTCAGGGTAGCCGTTTATGATGCCTGCGTCTGAAAGAGCGTCTACAGCCTTTTCATAATTTGTTTTGTTTGTGTCACGATACGACGCAGCGCTTGCGGGAACAGCCGGCACGGCACATGTGAGCGCGAGAGCCGCTGCTACGGCGCAGCTTATATGTTTTTTCTGTTTATTATGCATGATTCCTCCTGTGGATCCTGCCGCCAAAGGCGGTATATCAACATTAAAGTATTGATGTGAGACGCTTTTTGAAGCGCCAATGTAATAAGTATATTAAAAACTGACCCGTGGGTCAGAAAATCTTTTGGTTATTATACAACAACTGCAGTCCGTTTACAACAATCATCTGAAAAAGTATGTTACATCTTTGTGACATGCGGGTACTAACAGTTATGAGAGTAAGATATTGCAGCGAAGTATGAAAATGTAGTACAATAATATATCTGTGCTTTTGCGGAGCACGGGAGCATGCGCGTCTGGCGCGCGTAAGATATTAATACATTAGTCAGATATTATAAAATATAATTAAAAAATAAATAATGATTTAAAGAAAGGAGCAATACAGCATGAATGCGGTCTGTGGGTCCGCCGGGCGGACGAGCCGGTGTGAGGCCTTATTCATTCGTACCGGTGAATTTAAAGCGGGGCATGCTGTATGATATGAAGATATGAAATTTGATAAAGCTATAACAGGTATGGACAAAAGCGGATCTTTCCGTGTTTACATGGCTATAACTACAGAAATGGTCGAAAAGGCGCACGAGCTTCACGGAACTTCGCCGCTGGCTACACATCTACTCGGCAGAGCACTTACAGGAACAGGCCTTATGGGTCTGATGCTCCGCGAGCCGGGATTTAAAGTAACACTGCAGTTCAAGGGTGACGGTCCTGCACAGCAGGTGCTCTGTACGGCAGGCTCTGACGGCTCTGTAAAGGGATTCATAGCAAATCCTCTGGTAGATATTCCGGTAAACGAGGACGGAACGCCGAATGTAGGGGGCGCTCTCGGATTAGGTGTGCTTACGTGCATACGTGACACCGGGATGAAAGAGCCGTATGTAGGAAAGATAGACTTTGTTACGGGAGAAATCGCTGACGATATGACTGCGTATTTCTGGATCTCTGAGCAGCAGGAAACGTCTGTCGCTCTCGGCGTAAAGCTTGATGAGAATGCTGAGGTAAAGGCTGCGGGAGGTATGATCATACAGATGCTCCCTGACGCGACTGAAGAATGCATAAGCGCACTCGAGAAGTGGCTTCCTGAGATGCCTAAGATATCTGAGCTTGCTGACAGGGTGAGTCAGGATGCAGATGGAAGACCTGTAGAGAGTGTTATGGAAGAGTATCTGAAGTCAGCATTCCTCGGTATGCCTGATGAATTCCAGATAATTCCTCTCGATACGCTTGATATAGGCTGGAACTGTGACTGCTCTGAGGAACGTCTTGAGCAGGTAGTGAAGAGTCTCGGAGCAAAGGAGATAAATGATATTATAGAGCAGGACGGACAGGCTGAGATAACATGCCAGTTCTGCGGAAAGTCTTATCGTTTTGATAAGGAGCATCTTGAAAAGCTTAAGCTTGAATGCCTGAGAGAGCGCATATCGCATCAGGACGTTCAGAATTAGGTTACACGACGCAGGACGTAACGCGGTATTTTGGGTTACTTTTTATCTGTTGTCTGCGATCGGCAGAGCCGGGCTGTGGTTATGTGAGTCTGAGAAGGGTCAGAGTAACCATCTGCTGGCCTGCTGAAGGAGCTGTAAGTGTTATATCGCTGAGCGAACGGAGCGATATCGTTGCGCCTGCCGGGAGAGTCGCTATTGCCTGAGATGATACTGTTTCACTTGTTTCGAATGTTCCTGTGACGTTTGTAAGTGTTGCAGGTATCTGTGTTCCGTTGAGTGCTGCGTAGAAGCCGTTGTCTGTTGTCGTAGTGCCTGATGGGATAAGTACATCGTATGATATGAGGTAGTCGCCTGCGTTAGTTACGGTGACAGTTCTGCCGTCTGCTGATGCGGTATAGTCGCCTTCGGGGCTGGTGAGATTCTGCGCGAAGGAAACGGCGTAAGCGTTATCCTCGTTCAGAGTCTGAGTGCCTGTTGAGTTGCCGCTCCAGAATGAAACTACTCCCGGTGGTCCCTGAGGACCTGTCGGGCCTGTAGCACCTGTAGCTCCCGTAGCGCCTGCGGGTCCGGCAGGACCCTGCGGGCCTGTTTCGCCCTGCGGCCCGGTCGGACCTGTCGCGCCTGACGGTCCCTGCGGCCCGGTCTCACCCTGCGGGCCGGTTGCACCGGTAGCTCCGGTGAGTCCTGTCGGTCCCTGAGGACCTGTTGGGCCGGTTGCTCCGGTAGCGCCTGTAAGTCCGATCGGCCCCTGGGCTCCGGTAGCGCCTGTCGGTCCTACCGGGCCGATAAAGCCGCGCGGGCCTCTCGGCCCCGGAGGTCCCGGAGGGCCGGGTATCACGCAAGGATAATTACCGGGCCTGTATGGCGGCAGCCTCCATGGCTGATCCTCATCTCCGGCATCGGCTGTATCCGCTCCTGTACTGGGAAAGGTGGGCCAGATGTCTACGTAATCATTGTCAACGTCTTCCCAGAACGGAGGCCATGGACGAGGACGCGGAGGAATCGGACGAGGTCCCGGCGGCCACGGTCTCGGTGGGCAAGGCGGAGGCGGGCAAGGCCTTGGAGGGCATGGTGGCGGCGGACATATAGGAGGATAGAAGCGTATCTCACCTGAGCGCCGGCTGCCCCGGCAGCGGCGGTCGTTATTTGAATTTCTGCACATTTTTTTCTCCTTATGCGCATGCGCCGCTGCGTCGTGTATGCTTTATCCTATGAGTGCCAGGGCTTATATGTGACTATTGATTTTCTATTTGCTCAGCCAGCTCGTTCAGATATACCCAGCGTTCTGTTTTGTAGTCGAGCTGTTCTGAGAGCTCTGAGCGTTTTGCGGTCAGCTCCTGCAGCTTTACATAATCGTTCGTAATACCTGACATTTCAGCGTCTACGTCGGCGATAGCCTGTTCAAGCGCGGCTATATCGTCATCTATAGTTTCAAATTCCTTCTGTTCTTTGAATGAAAATTTAAGTTTTTTCTGTCTCTCGGGACGGCGTGAGCCGTCGGAAGGCGCAGCTGCTGAGGTATTCGCATTAGTGCCTGAATTTCCGGAGTTTTTCTGTTGCGTCTGTGATGCATTCATTTCAGCCGTAAGGGCCGCAAGCTCGCGTGCGTTCATCGTGTCTGTATAGCCGCCCGGATAGTGTCTGATAACGCCGTTG